>CAMKLO010000034.1 GCA_946413655.1 uncultured Fibrobacter sp.
GCGGTGTCCAGACTGAACTTTCGCAAATCTTCCGCTTTGGCCCGAACATCGTGAGTGACGAAACTGTGATGCCCGCCGAATGCGCAAGCTTCAACACCGGCGACATCGTCGTGACCGACTACAGCTCGCCCGAAGTCTCCAGCGGTTGCACACACCTGCACCACCGCCCGAAGGGCATCGCCATCTGTGCCCCCGTCGAAGGCCTTGAAGAACACTTCGGTATTCTCACCGTCCAAGTCGATAAACTCCCTGAATCCGAGACAAAGGAATACTGGCAAGCCAAGGTCAGCATCGTCTCTGCCGCATTTGGCTTGTACGTTGCCAATCAAGACCTGAGCATGCGTTTTGAACAACATAGCATCCGCGACGTGCTGACCGGACTCTTCAACAGACGTTATATGGAAGAATCGCTCAACCGCGAAATTACCGCGGCTCAGCGCCACAAGTCGCCCATCGGCATCGTGATGCTTTACCCCGACGCAATCCCTGCCGTGCAGAACGCACAGGGCCGCCACGCCGTAGAACAACTCTTTTGGGAGTTAGGACAACGTCTGCCCAGCTACATTCGTGGCGAAGACATCCCGTGCCGCTATTCCGACGACGTGTTCTGCGTGATTATGCCTGGCGCCGACCTCCAGATTACAAGGAACCGCGCCGAACGCATCCGAAACGAAATCTCGCAACTCCAAATCGCTTACGGCGAAGGAATCCTCGCGACCACGCTCAGCATGGGCGTTGCCGTGATGCCCACCCACGCCAAGGACGCCGGCTCCCTCATCTATACAGCGGAAGCCTCGCTCCAAATGGCCATGCAAGCCGGCGGAAACCGCGTCGTGCTCGCCGATGCTGTGATAAGGTAGTTTTGATTAATTTAGAATGCAAAAAGGCAGGGCGGACGCTCTGCCTTTTGAATATGCTAGAAATTAATCAAATGTCACGAACATGATTAAAAATGTCCAGTGCGAACGAATTCTCGGCTTTGAATCAAAGTGGGAATTTTAGAATTATTCCCGAACGGGAATATAAATGTACCAAATTGAATGTTTAGATAGTTGACTTTGACCGATAGTTTTATTTATATTTGTAGTATGACGAAAATGGAAATGAAGTCCTTGCAAAAAAAAGCTAAAGTAGCATACGAAGCTATGCTGCATTTTCCTGTATATAACGAAAACAGGTTTCGCAGGATAAATAACTTGCCAAAATTATCAGAGAAACAACTCTCGAAATGAGTGAAAATTCTTTTTTCCCATTAAGACAACCTCATAAAGGGGATTTCTATTGTGAGCCGCTTTCTAAAATCCATAAAGCGGTAATAAAGACTTTTCAACCATCTCACAGCAAAGGAAAAAACTTAGCTGCTTATCTCAAGAAAAAAGCTTTGGCAGACATGGAAAATGGAATTGCCAGAACATTTCTTGTTTTTGAGGAGCCTGGTTATCTTTGTGGCTTTTTTACGCTCAAAGCGGGATTGTTTCCGTTAGCAGCAAAGGGAAAGTTGTTCTACACTTTACCAGGTATTGATTTGGTGTATTTTGCCAAAAATGGAGCGTTTGTTAGCAACGCTAGCACAGACGTAGGTTCAATAATGTTCTTTGATTTTGTCTTGCCTATTGTTCGTGAGGCGAAAGAATATATTGGAGCTTCTCATTTATACATTTACGCCATTCATGAAAGTCCGTTACAAGAGACCTATAAATCAAAGTATGGTTTTTCTTACCCGCCTGCTCCAGTTAAGGAATTTATTGAATCACATATAAAGCCTGATTACGATGAAGACTGTGACTTTATGTTCATTCATTTAGGCGGTGACCGTTCTTATTCAAAAAGACAACCGTCTAAACCCAAAAGGGACTCTCGCAAATAAGACTAGCACTCTCAGCGTGCAGTGCTGTGTGGTTTGATTAGAAAGATCTGGCTGCAATATAAGCAATATTTTTATTATTGTGTATAGCGTCGCCCTGATTTCTTTGCGATTTTTACTATTTTGTAAACATTCTTAAACAAAACTCGCTAAAATCGACGTGACGTCCGTCACGAAATTGACCTTGTATATTCCAATTTGGAATATAAAAAACAGATGAAAATCTCTTTTCCGTAAAAAAATATCTATACTTAGTTCATCGAAATTTGGTAGAAAAAGCCGTTTTTTTGACGAAAAAGTGCGTTATGTCACGAAAAACACCTAGTCATGACATAAACGTGACAAAAGTTTGACAAAACTATTGCTTTTCGAAAAAAAAGAGGTTATATTACTGAATGTAAACGAGCAATAACGCTCACACAAGAATGTGTAACTAAAACCAAGGAGATACACTATGAAGAAGCAAGGTTTTACCCTTATTGAATTGATGGTCGTGATCGTGATCATGGGCATCCTGGCCGCCGTCGCAGTTCCGAAACTCTTCGGCATGATTGCAAAGTCCAAGGCCTCCGAAGTCGGCCCGGCAGCTGGAACCTACATCAAGTTGCAGGATGCTTATGTGTCTGAAAGCAACCAACTTGGTACTTGGGAATTGGTCGGCTACGTTGCTCCGGGTGCATCTTCTGCAGGTCAAACATCTCCTCAAACCACTAACTTCACATATTATGGAACGGGAATTGCATCCGCAACAAGCATTGATGCAAGTACTAGTGTTGCATCAGCATGGAAGGCAGACAACCGTGTTGCTTTGAACGATTGCGCTATTAATGCGGGTAACTGGAACATTGCTATTGCCGCTAACACCAATGGTAATAGCGTTAGCTATACGGCTACAACCGATTGCGATCAGTTGACTCCGTCTTTCGAAAAGATTGGCAAGTAATTTAGATCTAGTCTAAAATTTTAAAAGGCAGGGCTCTAAGCCCTGTCTTTTTGCATTATCCGAGTCTGTGTTGTTGAAAAAAAATTATGGCACATACGGGGGAATTTTCTCAATCAATAATGATTATAGCAACCCAATGAGATTAGAACAATCTTCTAGTTTCTGGAGAATCTAATGTGGGACGGTGGGTTCCTTGGACAATAAATCTTGTGTCGCTATGTTTTCTGGCTAATTCAAAAATTGTAGATCGATTTTTTAATCTACAGAACGACTTTGTTTAGCATGTTCCGTTCAATATTATCGATAGTTTCGCCATGATTGCTCAAAGTAGGGTCGGCTTTAACATAATCAAGGCCTCGACTTACTTTTTCAACAAGTTCACAGTAGGTGTCCACGACTATTTTGGGTTTTAATCCAAATTGTTCGGCAAGGATCGCAAAATCTTCACAATTGACTTTTTTTATTTCGAAATGCTTCCCTATTTTCATGGAGAGCTTTTGAGTTAAGTTGGGATAAATCAACGTACAAATGGTATCATAAATCGGGGTCAGTTTGACCGAATCATCCTGAAACATCAGCGAGTAGTTCTTTCCATGCGCATCACAGTTGCCAATGATAAAATTGAACAAAACATACTGTAAAAACGCACGTAGCTCAAGTAGAGGAATACTCGTTTTTGTTTTGATGATGTTGCAAATGTCTGCAAGACTTGGACCGCCATCGTTCTGGTATTTAAAATCACTCAATACTCCGAGTGCTTGACAAATGTCTTCCTGATGAATTCTCGAGATTCGATTTTTCTGACAAATTCGGTCATAGCGTTCTATTAAAAGAAACTCTGAACCGTCAATTCGCATCAGTTCCGTTTTGGGAACACGAAGCTCAGAATGTTCCGCCAACTTCATGCAAATGTATTCGTTTGCAGATAAATTTGAAAGTTTTCCTTGGCCGGTTGGTTTTATGATGTGTGTTGATGGAGCTCCGTTTTGGGGTAAGCAAAACTCGCCGTCCTTATAAACTAACGGTAGCTTTTCTTGAGCTCCTGCAAGTGACAACCGGAGTTGCGTATTGACCTTTAGCAATGGCCGTGTATTTATATTTTTGATGTAATCTGACAGTTTTTCTTTGGCAAGCGGTTCGTAATTATCCAAAGAGAAATCATAGGAATTCCTGGTCCTGTTACTTTCGCTTTCCGGCAAAATGGAAATCATGCCGGCACATTCCCCGCCTAGTTCCTGTAATAGTTTGAGCGTACTTGTTTCGGATATGTGTAGAAAATCAGAGATGCGTCTTTTTACATCTCCTTCAGGCAAGAGTCCTTCAAAAAAAGGCAGGCATTTTTTTTGCGGATATTCAGCGTCACTTAACGGAAGCGACAACGAAATCGGGGGAAGTCCCGAATTCAAATAAGAATAATCGTACGAAAAAATAATCCCTTTTTCGGCAGTGGATTCCAAATGACCCGCAAGGCTTTCTCCAAAATAGACGGACAACTTCATCATTAAACTCCGTTCTCGTTTGCCTGTAACTTAAGCCCAAGCATTTGCAGTACATGAAGGACTTTGGAGATGTGTAACGATTCCTTGCCATTTTCGAGTTCCGAAAAGAAACGGACGCCGACTCCGCAAAAGGCGGCGCATTCCGCCTGGGTCAATCGAAGGCTTTTACGCCTTGTCCGTATCATTTTCGATATGTCTTTGACACCCTGAATTTCCATGTTTCAAATATAATATTCCCGAACGGGAAAATCAAGGTCTTGTTTGGCGTCATGCGTTAAAATATTCCCGAACGGGAAAATTTCGTAAAAGTCAATAACGGAAAATCACCTAAGAAGTGTCAACCTTTTTCTGTGATGGTCAGGATGTTCCTTAGGGAACATTCTTTTTTGTTTTATATTTGATATTGCTATGTTCAAAAAAATGCGGAAAAACAGTCTATTACTAGCATTAGCCTTAAATTTGGTATTTCTGCTAGTCTATTTGGTGTTCAGTTCCACTTCCTATGCGGCGTTGGATGATTTCTTTATGGCCGCTGTTCTTGAGGGTGCCTACGACGGTTTATCGGATACCCACTTGTTCTTTGTAAATTCCGTTTATGGGTTTCTTTTGAAACCTTTGTATTTGTTGTTCCCTAGTGTGGGGTGGTATTACATATTTGAAGTGATTGAGGTTTTTGCTGCATTTACCATTTTTACTTATGTGCTGTTAAAAAGACTTGATTTAGAAGTTGGGCTAATCCTTTCATTGGTGCTACTTTGCTGTGTATCGCCTGATTTTTATTTTCAGTTGAGTTTTACTCAGAATGGGGCTCTTCTTACGGCCTCTGGTGTGTTGCTACTTTTTATGAATTTGAGAACTCCTCGCCGCTTGTGGTTTATTTGCGGTTTGCTGCTTTTCGTTTTAGGCTTTGTAATGCGTAAAGAGTCATTTTTGTTGGGGGTTCCTTATGTGGCATTTTTTGCCTTTTTAAGCCTCGTCAAAAAAGTCAATTTAAAAATACTTCTCATTACAGTTTTAAGTAGTGCGGTCGTATTGTTGGGCTTGTATTATTTTGAAAAAAGCCAATATATAGAGCCAGAGTACAAGTATTACTCAAGTTATCAAGGACCGCGAGCGACATTTGTCGATGGAGGGTTCTTTGATGTAAATGCTTTTTATGACGAATTGGCAGAATCAGGATACGAAAAAACGAATGCTCAGGCAATACGTACTTGGCTATTCTACGATACTGAAATTTTCCATCTGGATTCCTTGCCACGGTTATTGAATGCAGTGGAAAATACCCGCTATGAACTGAATTGGTCGCGCACCGCTATTCGAATTGTGCAAGAGATTGCGAATGGTTTCAAAAATACGTCGGTGTGGTGTTGGGCTGTTTTTTGCCTGCTCATTCTGTTCTACTCAAAGAAAAAACTTGAATACTATCCTTGGGTTTCTCTTGGAATCATAAGTATGGAAATCCTGTATTTATGCATGGTGAATCGGCTTGTTTACAGGGTGGAATCAGGTATATGGCTTTATGCCATCGCCTTCACAATTGTCTATTTGCCTCAGGAATCCTTGTCTTCTTTTTGCAATCAGTGGCAGAAAAAGGTAGCTATTGTTGTGGCTTGCCTTTTGGCATTTGCATTTGCAATCATGGAACAACCCCAACTCCAGAGGGCAAAAATCATTGGTGGAGGATATGGCGGACAAAAGGATTGGAGTGAATTCTATGAATACGCTAAGAATAACAAGGACAAAGCTTTCGTAATGAATTTTGGGCAATACAAGGCATTAGGCGAATACTTGAAAATCCCTTCTTACAAAGCCCTCGGCCCCGGCGGATTGAGCAATATTTTTCCTTTGGGTTATTGGAACGCCTATTTACCGGGAATGTTACGGCAACAGGAACGTTACAACCTACAAAACCCTTTAAAAAACTTTATTAATCCGAACGTTTATATGGTGGAAAGTGAAAAGAACATGTTCTTGACGGCGAAAACTTTTTACGAAACGAATTACAAATTTCAACTGAATAGTGAAATCGTGAAAAAGTTTGGAGACATCAAAGTTGTAAAGTACACAGTAAAGGAGAATGAAAAATGAAATTGAATTTTATTCTTCTTTTAGGTGTTATTATAGGACTTGTTTTTTTAATGTTCTATGGGGATAGTAAAGAACTTGATGACCAAATTATGCTAAAGCCCTGGCATATGCAACGACAGGAACAGAATGATTCTCTGTCCGAATACTATCTTGAAAATTACCAAATTCATAGAAAAGGTCGTTTGGTAGAAATGTTGTCATCTACCCCCCAACATAAAGTAATAATTCTGGTAGATGCTTGGGGGGTGCCTTATATTCCCCAAAATTTGAACGAAGAGTTTGCTGTATTTAGTGGACTTTCTGCAAAGAAAATAATCCAGCGACGCCTTGGTAATACGACTACACATGCAGAAAAGGCAGAGCTTCGTAAAAAGGATTCCACAGGAATATTCTTGTTTGGCGGAGATTCCTTGGAGTATAAACGAAAAGAATACATTCCCCAACTTGGGTATGATAAGCTGGTGCTTTGCCAGAATTGTTCTGACAGCGTAATGCTTGGCAAGCTAGATTCTATTTTAAATGAAAATGCAATGATCCAAACGATAGCGTTTACAACGCAAAGTTCCAGGGACGGCGATTGCCCCAAGCTATTGAAATCGTTAAAGTTAATTCGAGATTTAGTTGCAAAGCATCCTGAATCCGTTTTTATCATTCAAGGTACTCATCGTCCGGTTTTGACATCGGGTAAAATCAGGGAATCATATTATGAAAATTGGGTTCCTGCGTTGATTATGGGCGATGCGCATTAATTGCTGTAGAGGTTGATATGTCTATCAATTCGTTGCTTTTGAATATGAGCAAGAGAAAGTGCTTTTTAGCAGCAATCCTAATCAATTTATTTTTTTTAACGATTTGCATTATTTTTGGTGAATTACGATATGGCGCCCTAGATGACTATTTCATGGCTGCCATATTGACAGGGGCTTACGGTCATGATTACAATGTACACCTGTATTTTGTAAATGCACTATACGGCTATGCGCTCTTGCCCTTTTACCACCTGTTTCCGAATGTAGGTTGGTATTACATTGGTGAAATGTTGTCTGTATTTTTGAGTTTTACAACTATCAGTTACGTAATCATAAAAAAAATGGACATTAAATGGGGTGTTGTGCTTGCAACCTTTTTTGTCGCCTGTTTTGCAGGAGACTTTTATTTGTCGGTTCAATTTACTCAGTGTGCCGCTGCTTTAAGTGTAGCTGGAATGCTGATGATAGCTTATTCCATCGGCGAAAATCGTCCAAGATGCTATCGATTAATGGCTTTAGGCGGGGCTTTTTTATTTTGGGGTTCTTTGATGCGGTGGGAAGCTTTTTTGATGGGAATGCCCTTTTTTGCATTGGGCTTGCTATTGCAATTTAAGAATTGTTGGAACAAACGTCACTCCCTTATAATTTCTTTTATCGTTACCATGCTTGCAATCTTTGCCGTGCATCAATGGGATCGAAATTTGTATAAAACTCCTGAATATAAAACATACGGAGAATTTCAAGGACCAAGATCTTTCTTTGGCGATGGAAACAACTACAACAAAAATGCCGTTTATGAAGATTTAGAGGAATTAGGGAAAAGCGGCATGGATCTACATTACGCTGTAACGTGGACTTTTTACGACCCCAACGTTTATAGTGTCGAGCAACTAAAAAAACTTATCAAGGTGGTTGATCGATATATGAATTCAGTGAACTTAAGTTATTTACCTTTAAAAATGATAGATGCTCTGCAATCATTGGCAAAAACGCCCATGTTTTGGGCATGGCTGGTATTTGCGATAATGTTGCAATGTATGAAAGGGCGGGGCTTGGCCTATTCGTGGTTGTCCTTGATTGTTTTAATGAGTTTGATGGGATATTTGCTTGGCATACAACGCCTTGTCTATCGAGTGGAAACAGGGCTTTTCATGTACGCCTGTTGTATGGCAATCCTATTCTTTAAAAAGTTGAGAATTTCAATGCCTTCCAGATTATGTGGGGTTGTATTATTCATTATTTGCGGAGTGAATGTGATGGCGTATGCCACAATGGGTGATATTGTTCGTAATTCACAAACAGGAAAAGAAAAGGATTTACACCCTGCTACGGATACTACGGATTTTGCGGCGATTTATAAATACATGGATTCAAACTCTGATAAATTCTATATGCCTTCGATGTATATCAATATGCTTTTTGCAGAGCATCAGAAGCCTCAATATGCGCCCACCCCCATGGGGCGTTTTCGAAAATTTGTGTCTTTGGGTTATTGGACTCCCTACTTGCCAGAGATAACAGAATCCTTGCGGGAATTTGGAATAGAAAATCCCATGCGTGATGTCGTTATGGATGACGTTGTTGTTATTGGGGAGGGTTCCCTATGTGGGTATTTGCAAAGACATTATTACGATAGTGTAGCGGTAGATACGGTAGCTGCATTTGATGATATTATTTTCTACAAATACCGCTTGGTGAAAAAGGGGGTGAACAATGATTAAGGCTGTTTTTTACCCGCTTATAGGAGCTGCCCTTATAGCTATTACACCTTTTTTATTGACCTTTGAAAAAGGTCAGGACATTATTCATGGCCTAGTGAGCTACAGCGCCTTTGTTTTGTTGCTTTTATTCAATCGGTTCAAAAAAAATAAAATTATTGCCATTATATGTGTTGTCGTGCTACTAGCCATATCGTTCATGGATTTGCACAATTTGCTGTTGTACAAGAATGGCCGGCCAATGGGATGGCAGGGAATATTGCCCGTCGTTACAGTAATAATAGCGATAGCCATGCAAAAAACGGTAATAGGCTTGCGATTGCGTGCTATTAGCTGCTTTTGCTTTGTCTTCTTCTTTGCCCACATTGTTGGACTCAACTTTTTTTCTCAACCGCTCATGGAATTTCCTTTGTTGAAATTCATGGCTTATAGTGGATCCTCTTATGTGAATCGTTCTACGATTCATCCGAATTTTACAAGCAAGTACCTTGTGACGGATTCCGTGACTATAACTCGTGATTATTTGGATACCAGTCGTTCAAATGTGGTTGTGCTTGTCGAAAGTTGGGGCGTACCCTTGGATACGGGCGAATTTGCTTCACAGTTGAGAATATTTGGAAGCTCGTTACAAACTGCAGGCATTCACAATCGTATGTATAGCCGTACGCGAACAGCGGAACGAGAGGACCTCATCAATAGCGTAAATGGACCTCGCGGTCATCGCGATACAATTTTTATACCTGGACTCCTAACTTCAAACGGAATAAGCACTACTTTTATGTATGGTGGCGATTCCTTGTTGCATTATCGAAACAAGTACATTCATAATATAGGCTTTGAAAATACGATTTATGGTGAGCGCAAGGGCCAAAATAAAGCCTCTATTTGCGATAGCGCGATGGCTGTAAAGTTGGACTCTCTACTAAATTCAGCAGAAACCGACTCCACTCAAAAAGTCAAGAGATTTATCGCCTGGACAACCGCTGATACCCAGTTTCCATTAATAGATGATGAAAACGAGACGAACACCGATTCTATTTACGATGCCCGATTACAAGGATCTTTACGTTTAATAGCGTCTCTTGCGAAAAAACATTCCCAAGTCAGGTTCATTGTCCAAGGTGACCATAATCCCATATTGAGCCCGTTGGAATTTCAAAATCGTTTTTATAAGCGTTGGGTGCCGTTTGTGGTACTGAATTAAAATTTTAGACTAGATCTAAATTACTGGCCAATCTTTTCGAAAGACGGGTTGCTTTCAGACACATAAGCATCCTGCAACTTGATGTAGGTTCCAGTCATCTGTATTTCGTCAATGCCATATTTGCATTGGGTCCCTGTTGTGATTTTAAACTGATTTCTTATTTTTTTCTTAACCGAAAGGTAAAATAAAGTTTATATTTGCTGTATGACAAAGATTCCTTTCAACAAGCCGCCTTTTGTGGGGCTTGAGTTCGATTATATCAAGCAGGCCGTGGAGAGCGGCAAAATTTGTGGTGACGGCACGTTTAACCTTAGGTGCCATGAGTGGCTCGAAAAGCACACGGGGGCGGTCAAGGCTTTGATGACTACCAGCTGTACTCATGCGCTGGAAATGTCTGCCCGACTTTGTAATATTGCTCCCGGCGACGAGGTGATTATGCCCTCGTTCACGTTCGTGAGTACCGCCGATGCGTTTGTGTCGCAAGGAGCCAAATGCGTGTTCGTGGATATCCGCCCCGACACGATGAACTTGGACGAAAAACTTGTCGAAGACGCGATTACCGAAAAGACGAAGGCGATTGTGCCGGTCCACTATGCGGGGGTGGGCTGCGAAATGGACATGATAAACGAAATCGCGAAACGCCATAATTTATTCGTAGTTGAAGATGCAGCACAGGGCATGATGGCGACTTACAAGGGTCGCGCTCTCGGTTCTATGGGCGATTTCGGCTGCTATAGCTACCACGAGACCAAAAACTACAGCATGGGTGAGGGCGGTGCGCTGCTCATCAATCGTCCTGAGTTCTGTGACCGTGCCGAGATTATTCGCGAAAAAGGCACTAACCGTTGCCAGTTCCATCGTGGCGAGGTTGACAAATACACTTGGGTGGAATTGGGCTCCAGTTATCTGCCGAGCGAATTGAATGCGGCTTACCTTTATGCGGAGCTGGAATGTGCAGACATTATCAATGATGCCCGCATGGCGTGCTGGAACGAGTATCGCAAGAGGCTTGCGACTCTTGCTGAGAAAGGCTTGGTGGAGTTGCCGTACATTCCAGAGCACTGCAAACACAACGCGCACATGTTTTACTTGAAGGTAGAGGATCTTGCGACGCGTACGGCTTTGCTGAAGCACTTGGTGTACAATGGTATTCTCGCGGTGTTCCACTACGTGCCGTTGCATTCGTCGCCCGCGGGCAAACGCTTTGGCCGCTTTGCTGGCGAGGATCGCTACACCACGAAGGAAAGCGACCGTCTGCTCCGTTTACCGATGTTCTATGGGCTGAAAGAAGAAGAAATCGAGTATATTTGCGATAAGGTTAAGGAATTTTTTGGGGTGTAATGGTCTAAATGCTCCTTGCGTCTCTAAAATAACTTATATTACAAAATAGTAGGCGTTGTATGGTTTACCCGGAAGTGATTCATGGAATGTTTGTCGATTTGCGAAGCATCACGCTCGATGATGCCGAGTTTTCGTACAATATCCGTGCCGACAAGCGCAACCGCGATACCGTAGGTCAACTGGCTCCGTCACTCGAAGCCCAAAAAGATTTTATCCGCTGGCAGATGCAGGAACCGAACGACTACTATTTTGTGGTGCTGAACAAAAAGGGTGAACGGATTGGGCTTTATGGCGTTTATGATATTCATGATGGTATGGCGGAAGTTGGCCGTGAAGTGAATGTAGGTGAACCGACTGAAATTATGGAAGTGGGAATATTGATTAGGTCTTTTTGCAGGGATGTTTTGAAAATTAATAAAACATGTTGTGTTATATATGCAAATAACCTAAAGCACATTAGTGATGCAAAAAAAATTGGTGGGCAATTTATAAGAATGGAAAAAAGAAGTGGGCGTGACGCGCTATATTTTGAACAAGATTTAACAAGTGACAATGGTGTCATCAAAAAAATTAAGAAATCCTTGCAAATACTATATAAAGGAGCTTTATAATGACTGATAACGAAAAAATTGATTTGATTGCAGAAGTCCTGGATGTTGAATCCTCAAAGCTATCTCCAGATACCGTTTTATCTGAACTTGCCGAGTGGGATTCTGTAGCTTCTCTTGCTTTTATTGCAATGTTGGATGAACATTTTGGAAAAACAATAAAGGGTGCTGAAATTCGTGCGTTTAAAACTGTTCGTGACGCAATGAACGTGATGACTAAGTAAAAATGATAAGCAAAAAATTTTGCAATATTTCTATTGAGGGCTTAGCTTGTGCCGTTCCTTCTAAGGCGGTTCTCTCCCAAGAATTAACGGATTTGTTTGACGCTAATTCTGTTAATCGGTTTGTTGCTGCCACAGGAATTAAACAGCGACATGTGACAAATGGTAAACAGACTGGATCTGATTTATGCTATGTGGCAGCGAAAAAATTGATGGCAGAAAAGTCATTGAATGGCGATGACATTGATGCACTTGTATTTGTCACGCAGTTTCCGGATTACAAGATTCCCTCTACTGCTTATGTATTGCAATATCGTTTGGGCTTAAAGCAGGATTGTTTGGTTTTTGATGTAAATTTAGGGTGTTCTGCTTTTATAAATGGAATTTATTTTTTAGCGGGACTTATTGAAAGCGGTACAATAAATAGAGGACTCCTATTAGTTGGGGATGTCGATATGGAGTACCAAAATACGAGCGATATATCTTTTGCAGGAATGTTTGGAGATGCTGGATCCGCATGCTTGATTGCAAAGGGGACTGACTTTGTAAACGGCATGATTCGCTCTGATGGTAGTGGGTACAAAACGATTTGGACTCCTAAACCTGGTGCTAGATTTCCCCAAAAAAACAATGGGCCGTTGTTCAAAACAATGAATGGCGAGGATACGTTTACATTTACAATTACAAAGGTTCCGAAATTACTTAAAGAATTCTGTAATACCTTTGAAACTCCGATAGAAAGCTTTGATTATTGCATCTTACATCAAGCCAATTTAATGGTTTTGCAGCAGATTGCAAAGAAGATTAAACTTGATATGTCGAAGGTTCCCGTATCTTTAGATAAGTATGGAAATACTGATGGATCATCTATTCCTGTAACAATTGTGGATCTGTGCGAAAAATTGAAAAAAGGTGAAAGACTGAATTTGATTGCGTCCGGATTTGGAGTTGGTCTTTCTTGGGGCGTAATATCTTTTACCGTTGCGTCAGATGATGTATTACCAATGATTTTAACGGATGATTATTATAAAGAAGATTATATATAATATGGAGTTTGTATGTGGAATCCGTTTGATTTTACTGGAAAGAGATTTGTAATTGCAGGCGCTACCTCTGGTATGGGCAAGGCTACTGCTGTAAAATTAAATCAGCAGGGTGCCGATGTATGTTTGATTGGTCGTAGCCAAGATAAATTGAATGAAGTCAAAAAGGAACTGTCTTCAGATAGTTGCCGGTGTTATGTCAAAGATTTTAGTGAACCTGGTGGTTTTCAAGAGATCTTTGATGATGCTGTAGCTGATGGTAAAAAAATTGATGGCCTAGTTTATTGTGCCGGAATTGCGAAAATAATCCCTTTAAATGTGCTTAGTTATAAAAGCATGGATGATAGTATGCGGGTTAATCTATATGCTTTTGTAGAAATGCTAAGATTATTTTCAAAGAATAAGTATCATGTGAAGAATGCAAGCACTGTTGCAATATCTTCAATTGCCGCTGAATACCCAGGAAAATGTCAGAATGTTTATTCGGCGTCAAAAGCAGCCTTAAATATGATGGTTCAATCTTTGGCGATGGAATTAGTTGAAAAAGAAATAAGAGTTAATACGATTATGCCCGCATCAACAAATACCCAGATGTTTCTTGATGCAAATGAAAATCGTGGTAAAGAAAATGTTGAACAGGAATTAAAAAAGCAATTGTTGGGTTTAGAGGAACCGGAGGATATTGCTGACATTATATTATTCTTGTTGAGTGCTGCTTCTCGGAAAATAACGGGGCGTGCAATTTATGCTGATGCTGGTTATTTAAATCTATAAGTAGAGGCCTTTAATGCTTTGTTCCATAGTTCAATATTTACGTCAGTCGGCATCTAAATATCCGAAGAATGTCGCTGTTTCCGATGGAAAGAATCTTTTGTCGTATTGCGACTTGCTTGCTAATGCGGAAAAGATTGCGAATGTTTTTGTCAGCAAGAATATTTTCAAAAAGCCAATTGCAGTGATGATTGAAAAAAGTCCCGCATCAATTGCCGCCTTTATGGGTGTTGCAATGTCTGGCAATTATTATTCTGTGATAGACGAAAGAATGCCGCAGAATCGAATAGAGAAAATTTTGGAAACTTTAAAACCAGAGTTTATCATTTCAAATAATCGTAATAGAAAAAAAGCAGAATCTCTGGGACTGGATGTGCAGAAAATTCTTTATTATGAAGATTTGGTCGCAAATGAAGTTTCTGCTGACGAAAAGGTTGCTATAGAAAAAACAGAAAATAGAATTATAGATACCGATATTCTGTATGTCCTATTTACGTCGGGCTCAACTGGCGTACCAAAAGGCGTTATCATTACACATCGCTCTGTCATTGATTATACTGAATGGGCCTCAGAAACGTTCGGTTTTAATCACGAAACCGTTTTTGGTAACCAAGCGCCATTGTATTTTGACAACTCTGTATTGGATATTTATTCTGCAATAAGGAATGGCGCTTCTTTATATTTAATTCCGCAGATGTGTTTTGCGTTTCCGATTCGATTGTTGGAATTCGTTCGCGACAACAAGATAAATACGATTTTTTGGGTTCCAACAGTTTTGTCGCGTGTTGCCGACTTGGGCATCTTAGACAAGTGCGATATTGATTGTCTTAGAAATGTTCTTTTTGCGGGTGAGGTTATGCCTGCTCGTCAATTGAATGTTTGGCGCAAGCGTTTGCCTAATGCTCTTTTTGCAAATCTTTATGGACCGACGGAAATTACTGTTGATTGTACGTATTATATTGTCAATAGAGATATCCGAGATGATGAATCTGTTCCTATAGGACACCCATGTCGAAATACTGATATTTTGGTTCTGAACAATGACAACCAGCTTGTCGGTATTGGTGAGAAAGGTGAGTTGTGCGTTAGGGGATCTTCTTTAGCTTTGGGATACTACAATAATCCTGAGAAAACAGATGCTGCTTTTGTGCAAAATCCCTTAAATTTCCTGTATCGTGAACTGATTTACAGGACGGGCGATATTGTCCATTATAATGAATTACATGAGATTATTTATGATGGACGCAAAGATTCGCAGGTAAAACATACTGGACATCGTATTGAATTAGGTGAAATTGAAACTGCAGTATCAAGTAACAAGGATGTTTTGAATAACTGCTGTATTCACAATTCCCAGAAAGATCTTCTTGTATTATTCTATGTGGGAAATGCAGAAGAATCGTCTATTAGAAAATGTTTATCGGCGCTTTTACCCGATTATATGTTGCCTAATGTATTCATTAAACTTCCGTGCATGCCGTTGAATATGAATGGAAAAATCGACCGTGTAAAACTTCAAGAAGAAGCTTTAAAGTTGTAGGAGAGGCTTTTATGGATGAAAAGAAAAAAATTCTAGAGATGCTTGCGGAACTCCGTCCGGAATTTGACTATGAAAATAGTTCG
Organism: uncultured Fibrobacter sp.; assembly: GCA_946413655.1. Lineage (GTDB taxonomy): Bacteria > Fibrobacterota > Fibrobacteria > Fibrobacterales > Fibrobacteraceae > Fibrobacter. The sequence continues at coordinate 15,673 of CAMKLO010000034.1, forward strand.
AATTTTGTAGAGGATGGTTTGCTCGATTCTTTTGACATTGTGTCGCTCACGACAATGCTCGAAGAATATTTTAAGGTGACGATTGATGGTATGAGTATTGTGCCGGAAAATTATGCCTCTGTTGATGCAATTCTCGCTTTGGTAAAAAGTTCCAAGGGCTCCAATTAATGATTACGAATTTTTCAGGCAAAAAAATTTCTGCGATGCTGGGAATACTTCCCGAAACCATCGGTCATTTCGATGATGAAATCGGGAACTACTCTTTCCCTGCACAGCAGACTATGCGCTTGAAAAAAGTAATGGGCTACAATCAGCACCGCCTATCCAAGGAAACTTCGACTGTTTCTGATTTTGGTGTATTTGGCTTAAATTACATACTGCAAAACGGCTGGATAAAAAAAGAAGAAATCGGTGCTGTTGTCGTTGTCTCTCTGTGCCCGGATTATTTTGTCCCGCACAATAGTAATATTATTGCAGGAAATTGCGGGCTTGGCGATGGCGTTATTTGTTTGGACATTGCGCAGGGATGCTGTGGTTTCTTGATTGGCTTGATGCAGTCCTTTATGCTTCTAGACCATTTGCCAAATAAAAAAGTTGTTCTTGTCAATGGCGATGTGCTGAGTCATAAAATTTCAAAGCGTGATAGAAACGATTATCCTTTAATTGGGGATGCTGCAACAATTACGGTTGTTGAAAATGACGCCTCCGCTAAATCGATTTATTATGAAATGCACATGGATGGAAGTCGCGGGGGAGCGTTGAAAATCCCGGCGGGCGGCTTCCGTATGCCCGCATCTTCTGATACGGCCAAGATGCAAGATTTGGGCGACGGTAATTTTAGGGCTTTAGACCACATGCACATGGACGGAAGCGAAATATTCAATTTCGTGCAGACGGATGTGGCATCGATGCTGCTGAATGTTTTCAATAAAGGTGTCGCAAAAATTGAAGATTTTGATTATTTCTTCTTTCATCAACCAAATCGGTTTATGCTTCAAAAGTTGGCCGAGAAAGTCGGTATCCCCAAAGACAAGTTGTTCATGAATCTTGTTGAAAACTTCGGAAACCCCAGTGGCGCGTCTATTCCATTGACCGCTATTTATAATTGCCGTGAATCTCTTTTGAACGAAAATAAGCGTTGCTGTCTAGCGGCATTTGGCTCGGGACTTGCTTGGGGAGTGATGTTTATGGATATAGGAAATCTTGACTATTGCGAGATGGTTGAATCGAATTTGTAAAATGTCTTCTGTTATTGATGATATAAGGTCTTGTCGACAAAAAATAAAAACGCTCGGTCGTATGGAAACCAACGCGTTTTCGGATGATGTTTTTACAAATGTTGAGGAATTTTACAGCTCTGAAAATTCTATTCTAGTTTCTTGTTTAGATTGTGGGGTAAGACGCCTATATTATTATACGGTTGATATTTTGGCGTTAAACAGTCTATTTCAGTCTTTGAAATTTGAAGAATATGTTTTAGAGTTTCTCACAAAGAATCCGGATGATAAAAAAACTTTCCTAAAAGAAAATGGGTTTGAACTCTTGGCTCAGATGACGCGAATGTCCACAAGGGACTGTTCTGCGTTCCTGAATGATTCTGTTCTGTCTCAATATGGTTTAAGCGAAGAAGGTCAAGTTCCAGAAATAAAGTTTGCTCCGAGTATAAATGGGCGCTTACATGAAATTTTTGATTCTAGAGTAAGTCACTTGTTGTCAGACGATGAATTGATTCGATCTATTGAACGGGGGGAAGTTGAAATACATTGTAATGGGAATGGCGCCATAGATGCGATTCTGCAAGTTGTTGTAAAACCACAGAATTTTTACATTAACCAAATCTACAACGGTTCAGAAAAGAGAATTATTCATGCAATGCTTCAAAAGAGGCTGAAAAAGTACATTGCTCAGGGTGGAAAATATGCCTATGCCTGGGTAGAAAAGGACAATATCGCTTCTATAAAATTTCACGAAAAATATGGTTTCAAATTCGATGGTTTGTGGAATATGGTTTATGTTTTGAAAAAGTAGGTTTAGTCGTTTCCGCTAGTTGAAGTTTTCTTAAGGTCGCACTTGCGGGTATTGCTCTCTTCTGCAGATTGATGTATATTTGAAAAAAATTGGTTCAAAATGTCATTCAGAATCTTCATATCGAGTGTGCAGAAGGAATTTGCAAAGGAACGCAAGTGGCTTGCCGATTACATCCGCAAAGATGCAATTCTCGGTCGTTTTTTTGAAGTTTTTTTGTTTGAAGAAGTTCCTGCCCAAGAGCGTGATGCTGCCGGACTTTATCTGAATGAAGTTGCTGCAAGTGATATTTATTTAGGGATTATTGGCAATGCATACGGCAACACCAATGCGAAGGGTGTCTCTGCGACGGAGCAGGAATACAACGAGGCTGGCAAACGGCATAGGGAACGGATTTGTTTTGTTTTGAAAACAGATAAGCCCCGTGAGCCTAAACAGGAGCGTTTTGTAGCAAAGGTAAATGCCGAAATTGTCCGTAAGGGATTCTCTACTTACGATGAATTGCGGACTGCCGTTTATGCGGCGTTGGCGAATTTTCTTGTTTCTCGTGAATATATCAATGTTTTGCCTTTTGATGCTTCTAAAAATTCAGGAATCGTTTTAAGTGATTTGAGTGTTGCCAAGATTCGACGCTTTGTAAAAACTGCACGTGAAATCAGGAACTTCAAAATCCCTGCGGGAGCTTCGCCAGACCATGTGCTGATGGCGTTGGACCTGATGGACGATGCTGGGCGTATAGCCAATTCGGCGGAATTGCTTTTTGGTAAAAAGCCACAACGCTTCTTTATCTCGTCCGAAGTAAAATGTATGCAGTTCTTTGCGAATCGCGTTTCAAAACCGATGGCTGATTATCAGGTTTACAGGGGCGATGTCTTTGAGCTTGTGGATCAGGCAACGCATTTTGTGATGACGCATATCAAGAACTGGGTTGGAACGCGAGATACGGGGGATACAGCCCAGGTCCCGACGAAATTCGAACTGCCTTACGATGCCGTAAAAGAGGCGATTGTCAATGCCGTGTGCCATCGTGACTACACGAGCAATGCGAGTGTGCAGGTGATGCTTTTCAGTGACCGTCTTGAGGTTTGGAGCCCGGGGCCGCTCCCTCGTGGAATGACGGTCGCTATGCTGGCTAAACCTCATAGGTCTATTCCGGTGAATCCGCTCTTGGCGAATGCTATGTTCTTGATGGGGTATGTTGAACGTGCCGGTACGGGTACCGAGGACATTATTGTCAAGTGTAAGGACTGGGGGCTTTCTGCGCCCGATTGGGAAGATGATGGCGATTTTAAGGTTGTGTTGTATAGACAAGGTATAGAAAATTCTTCTCACTCAGGAAACAATGAGGGGGTAAATGAGGGTGTAAATGAGGGAGTAAATGAGGGTGTAAAAATACTCTTGTCTGAAAAAGAACAACTTATCTTAAAGTCAATCTTAGAAAATCCGAATATTACGACGGCCTTGTTAGTTACACAAACAAAGTTCGCTCGAGCAACGGTAGAACGTGCTTTAAAGAAACTCAAGGAATTGAGTTTGCTTCGTCGTATCGGTGCCGACAAGAATGGCCATTGGGAAGTTTTGTCGCACCCTCAAGAATGATGTATATTTTAGAATGTCCGAGGTTTCATTATGCCTAAATTCTCATTTGTAATTCCGTGTTACCGCTCCGAAAATACCATCACCACGGTGGTGGACGAAATCAAGAGCGAGATGGCCGCCAAGCGCCCGGGCGACAGTTACGAGATTGTGCTGGTGAATGACTGCAGTCCAGATGGCGTGTGGGACGTCATCGAGAAACTCGCCGAAACGGAAAACAATGTTATCGGCATCAACCTCGCCAAGAATTTCGGCCAGCATTCGGCCTTGCTGGCGGGCTACGGCAAGTGTTCCGGTGAGTACGTGGTGTCGCTGGATGATGATGGCCAGGCTCCGCTGGATTCACTGAACGACCTGATTTCAAAGCTTGAAGAAGGCTACGACGTGGTCTATGCCTACTACCACGAAATCAAACAGAATCTGTTCCGCCGCTTTGGTTCGTGGATGGCTGGGCTCATGGGCAAGTTCATGCTGGACCCGCCCAAGGATATGAAGGGCAGCAGTTTCTATGTGGCGCGTGGGTTCGTGATTCGCGAAATGTGCAATTACAAGAACGCCTTCCCGTACCTGGTGGGGCTCGTGCTCCGCACCACCCGCAAGATTGCCTGGGTTGAAACGAATCATCGTTCCCGTCTGCAAGGTACTTCGGGCTATTCGTTTGTGCGCTTGCTCGGACTATGGCTCAATGGTTTTACGGCGTTCTCGGTCAAACCGTTGCGCGTGAGTACCTTTTTGGGATTTTTCTTCGCTATTGTCGGCTTTATATACGCTGTCGTGATTGTGGTGCAGAAATGCCTTGGCGTGATTGGCGTGGCTGGTTGGAGTTCGATTATCGCTCTGATGCTTATAATCGGTGGCTGCATTCTGATGATGCTCGGCCTCATCGGCGAATACATCGGCCGCATCTACATTTGCATCAACGACTCGCCACAATACGTGATTAAGGAAATTAAGGGCTTATTCCCAAAAGAAAATGACAACGCCCACTAAGATAAGTGCGATTGCAGCGACTTTTCGCAGGTTAATCTTTTCCTTGAAACAGACGAAGGCGAGTACCGGCACGAACAGGTAACTGGCCGCCTCGATGGTGCCGAGTTCCTTGAGCAGCACGCCCTGGCTCAGCACATACACATTCGATACCAGCGAGAAAACCATCAGCGAGTACCCAACCATAACCCACGGGTTCAGGTATTCCTTAATGAATGATTTGTGCGGCGTGATGGCGGCTTTTTTCAGGAGCATCTGGGCCACGGCTGCGACAAAGACATTGAAAAGTGCAAGCGCGTAGAACATCATGGCCTCGCGTACAGCGTTATGCCGCAGATGATGATTGCCGCCCCGACCATGTTTGTCGTGGTGATGGCTTCGCCAAACACGAAGTGTGCAAGCAGTAGCCCGAACACCACGCCAGTACCCTTGAACATGTAGGCCAGGCTCACATCCATCCGCTTGATAATCTGTTGCCACAGCACCGCGTAGATGCCGAGCACGCCCACCGTGCAGGCAAGGAACGCGATGTACTCTAGCGAGAGGAATTCTCGTTGTGACGCAAGCTTCGAGAACACCCCTGACGTGGTGTAAATGAAGAACGTGCCGATCAGGGCGATGTATTTAAGGACAGTGAGCATACTTTTCGTTATTTTTATAAGGGGTGTTGACAATGTTCTTTTACTCTTTTTTGTTTTATTTTTGGGCTTCTTCAAACATTTTCTTGACGGTATTGTCTAGTTGTTCAATGATGTCTTCCTTGAATTTGCGAAGGGGGTATTGCTTGTCGTCTGCACCAAGAGGAAAACCGAGAATGTTGTGCTTTATACATTTGGTGTAAGTATTGGCGATTTTTTGATATAAGTCGTTTTTTTGCGTTTCGTTAAGGCCTAAATTATCAAGATGGACTTTTTCATTAAGGATGAGTCTCGTGATTTCGTCAATTTTTGGCTTTGAATAGTTGCGATAGCGTGTAAAAAGGTTTTGAAGCTCGATTTTATGTTCGTTGTATATTTCTTCAAGATGGAATGTTTTGATGGATTTTTGAACTTTTAAACATTTGGAACAAATGCTTTGAGGCGTGTCAAATAATTTGCATCCTTTGGCCTTGAAAAAGATTTGTGCATTGGAAACATTAAAAAAATTAGAGTTATTTGGAATAACGGAATTAAATTTTGCCCTAAATATGACATCTTTATCAAATCCATCGTCGTATGGGTATAGAATGCCTTCTCCAAATTCTCGTTTGCCATGATTGCATATGTGACAGGATGGTATCATATTATATAAAGAGCAAGACAGATATGGGTATTCAGATTGAGGGAAAAAATGATCTATTTCTGGAGCAACAATTCTTTTCATTTCGGCATTTTCGTCTTTTTTTATGGTAAAAGTATATTCTCGATTACAATAGGGGCATACATTGATCTTGAGTTTTGAAAAGAAAATGTAGGAGTTCCAATCTTTTTTGTTGTCACGAAAGGATTCGTATTTGAAAATATTTTCAATTCTTTTCGTCCACGATTCGTAATATTTTTTTGTTTTTACAGAGTTGTTCCGGGCCTTTAATTTTTGAAACAAATTTTGAAAATATGGGCTATCAAATCGTCCAACAACGATGGTTTTTAAATCTTTTTCGGTAATTTGTAATTGTCTTTCTAAAACATGTTTGTGAAAGTATTTCTTTTGTTTCCCGCTGTATTTTGATTCGAACCACTTCCAATGAAGTTGCTCTATCTCCGTTCTTGTACTTTCATCCAACTCAATCTTAATCATCATTCGCCTCAATTTCATCAATAAGACTACGAATGACTGGGTCGCCTATGAATGCAATGATTTTGTTGGCTTGTTTCTTTTCGTCATCTGTAGCTTCTTTATTTTGCTTAATTCTAATAACTTCTTTTATTTTTTTTTCCGTTAAAAATCCAATCGAACTTTTTAGAAAGAAGTTTTTTTCTAGAATGTCATATATATTACTTGCGAAACTTTTGGATTTGCTCGAGCAACAACGCAATGTGCCGAATCTATGCATGTCTTTATCATAGTCTCTTTGAAAAGAAATCACATTCTCATTAAGAAAATCAGTTATCATGAAAGGGGAATGTGTTGCGAGAACAATTTGAAATTTGAGAGGTGCCGAAATTATGCTTTCGTTAATTAGGTTGTCACTTATGATTTTTATCCCCTTTACAAAGAATGAAAGCCATCGTCGCTGCCATTCGGGATGTAAATACAAATCAACCTCATCAAGAAGTAAATGTATTTCATTGCAAGAATTGGTGTTTGCTGGTTTAGTTAGGGCTCTATATAGTCTGTAGAATAATTTTAAAAGAGCCGCTTCACCAGAACTTAATGGTCGAATGAATTTGAAATCTAAAAAAGGCGTCAGTTTAAGAAAAGAATCATAGATTTTATAGATGTCATGCAATTGTTGCGTATGTTGGTTTAGGTCGAAATAAACTTTATTATTATTTAGGTAGCCAATTTCTCCATGCTGAGGATATTTTGCAAAACCATTTTTCTCTTCGATTTGACCATCAAATATTTTAATAATCTTGTCTATTTTTACTTTGTAATCGGGAAGTTTTTTCTCTTCCCATATTTTTGAATTTTTTAAATCAGGTTCTTTTTTTTCATTGACTAACTTAGATAGATTAATGTCCACAAAAAAAGGTGCATAAGAATTGCTTGTGAAAGTCCTGTAATAGCTGGCTAATGCTGAAAATCTAAACTGCTCTGTAATGGGTTTTAGATTGTCGAAAAAGTCAATGAAATTATCCCTAACATCTTTTTCTAATTCTTTTTGCACTTCTTCACTTAAGACTTTATCACAAATTTCATTGATATTCTTATATTTTTCCCATTTCTTGTATTTTCCTGCTCTATAGCATTCTAGATTATTTTTTATAATATCTCCAGCAGAATTATTTTCTATATGATGTTTGACAATTTCTTCTATGGCATTGATAATGTTTGTTCTAAATACGGACATCTCAATGATTTTGGGTAGATTGAACAAATCCCAAAAGGCATTTGTATTGTCGCTATTTATTTTTAACAAGAAATCAATCTTTCGATTTTGTTCCATTGTGTAATAGCTAGATAAAGCGTCTGCTTCATGATTATAGTCAACAGATAATTTTTGATTATTTAATGTTTTTTTATCTTTGATTAACAATGCGTCTGTTGTAATGTCACATGTGTCGGCCCAATCTCCCGTCAACGCCAAGCTATCTATTTTGAATTCCTGATCATCAAAACTTTCAGCATAACGAATGACATATGGAGATTTGTGGGGCTGAGAAAAAGATTGTTCATCATGGTCCAAATCCCAGTTTGCAGGTTTGTGTATTTTTTCGTTAGGAAGAGAGGATTTTATTCTGATTTTCCCATCGTCATTTAGGTACACTAAAGTAAAATTGCTGATATTTTGAGGATCTATTAATCCGCCCGCAATAATTTGAAATAACGCAATGATAAAGGACGATTTTCCTGCCCCATTGTCGCCAACGATGACCATCGCATCTTCGATATTGTCGGAATAGAATCCTATTTGGAAATTGTCATTTTTGTTTCCTTCTAGTGTTAAAAAATCATTTTCCCATTTATGCGAAATATCATATTCTGCAGAAAGTTTAGCTCCGAAATTAGAGAAAAGGTATCCGGTGTCTTTATTGAACTCATGAAGAGGAATGTGTCCATCAATCCAAAGATAGAGATATTTTTTCATAATCTTCTCATTGGGTTGAAATAGTTGTCTATCTCGTTTTCTGTTAAGACAATATCTCCAGAAACATCCTTTTTCATGGAAAGCAAGGTCTTTGTTATGTATTTGCACTCGTCTTCATACCAATCGTGGTTATCCTCGTTTGAAGAATTATCAACACTGTCAAGAAATGCAATCCATGCTTTTAAAACATTTTTATCTCCATATAGAAATAATTTTGTTCGCAATTGAAGATACTTTTTCCTGTTTTCTCGATATTTTTTTTCTTTGTCATCTAGTACGCCGTCTATATGACTATCGATAAAATCATCTAAAAAAGCTGAGTAAATTTTTCTAGCTTCGTCTCTTCGAATTTCTGTTTTTTGTCGAGATGTTTGCATTTTGAACACGATAAAACTTGTAATTGCAGCAATAATAGGGCTGATTAAATACGGCAGTAATGAAAAGAAAGAATTTGGCAATGAGTCCATGATTTACCTCTATTTTCGCTTGAGTTGTTGCGCTTTATGGGGGCGTCCTAATAGCGTTCGTCGCCCTGGAACTTCTTTGCCATGTTCCATTGCTTCATCTCGTCGCGGGAGTAGATGATAATCTTCTTGGGATTATACTTGGCCAGCGTCATCGGGACAAACGTATTGCCGAACGAACCCGTACCACCAGTTATCAGAATCGTCTTGTTAGTTAACATGCTGTCTTCCAAAGAGTGACTTTAAAAGGATTTTTACATTAAGTAATATACATATAAAACGGCCCTGCCGGAACAGCCGAAAATGGGGAAATGGGCTGGATGCGGAATATTCAAAAAAACTATTCTAGGTATTGACAACTGGCATTGGTGAATTTATATTTATAGTGCTCAAATGTTCAGAAACCACCGTTTGGGCCCCGCCTTTTCAAGCATGTAGGCGAAGAGGAGTGAAAGATGAATGACAATTTTGACAGCGGTTGCCTTTTGCCTCAAAAGAATGTATATTTATTTGAAAAGTGGTTAAACACAACGAAAACTGTTGATTTTGACAACAAAATGAACATAAGAGAGTGGATACATGGCAGAGAAATCCGCGGCAAGTCGACTTTCTCGATTGCCGACGTAAAGGACGCTTTCGCGGAGCGCCCATCCAAGAGCATAAATACGGAACTGTCGCGCCAGGTGTCCCGTGGGCGAGTGCAATCCGTATATCGCGGTTTCTATGTCATTGTGCCGGTCCAGTATCAGTTGAAGGGCGTTGTGCCACCGGCCTATTACGTCGATGACCTGATGGATTATGTCGGCAAGCCATATTATGTGGGGCTGCTGTCGGCGGCTGCCATGTATGGGGCCACCCATCAGCGGGCCATGAAAACGCAGGTGATGACAGTTATGCCTCGGATCAAGGCGTCCGGCAAGAATTCTTTTCTTGATTGGAATTATCGACAAGAAATTCCTGAAGCGTTCATTATGAAGAAGAATGCCGAGATTGGAACGCTGCGTTATTCGGGGCCAGAGCTAACCGTGATAGATCTTGTGCAGTTCGCATCGCATGTTGGCGGTTATCAGCGCGCGGCCACTGTGCTGGCCGAACTCTTTGATTCTTTGGATATGGAAAATGTACGCAGACTAATGCCATTCACAACCGTCGCTACTATTCAGCGCCTAGGCTATTTGCTAGAGCATGTACTTTTGAGGCAAAATCAGGCCGATGTGCTTTTCCAGGTTTTGAAGACGCAGGGCTCTTGGAACAGTATCTTGTTGAGCAATGACCAAAACCGGAGAGCGGACGCTCCGGCAAATCGCTGGCACGTAAACGGCAACATCGACATCGAGGTGGATGACTTATGATAGACCGAGCTTCGATTATGGCTTGGGCAGAACAAGCCCCGTGGACAGATCCTGCGATGGTTGAACAGGACTTGATTATTTGCCGTGCTCTTGTGGATATTTTCAGTGACGTTTTTTTGAAAAATGAATTGGCGTTTCGAGGAGGAACGGCTTTACATAAACTTTATTTGCAGCCGCAGCCTCGATATAGTGAAGATATCGACTTGGTGCAGATTAATCCGGGGCCGATAAAGCCGATTCTTTTCCGACTTGGCGAGGTTCTTGACTGGATGCCGGATCGAGTTACAAAGCCCAAGCGTTATAACAATACGGTGCTTTTTCGAATGGAATCCGAGGTCCCTCCGGTTCAGCCAATTCGATTGAAGATAGAAATAAATTGCTTCGAGCATTTCAATGTTCTTGGCTTACGCAACATACCGTTCAATGTGGATAGTAATTGGTTTGGGGGCGACTGCGAAATTACGACTTATGCGTTTGAAGAATTGCTCGGAACGAAACTCCGTGCTCTGTACCAGCGCAAAAAAGGACGAGATTTGTTTGACCTACAGGTTGCACTCGATAAAAGTTCTGTAGATGTGCAAAAGGTTATGGAGTGCTACAATCGGTACATGGATTTTTCGGTAGAAAAGCCGCCTAGCTACAAGCAATTCATGCAGAATATGGAACAGAAAATGCGTGATCCCGAATTTCTAGGCGATACAGAGTTGCTGCTGCGACCTGATGCAGACAAATTTGAACCGGAACGTGCTTTCCAGATGGTCCGGGACGTTTTTATAGAAAGACTTTCCGGTCGAAGAAGATGATTTCGCCAATGTTTTTGCGGAACACGAACTGGAAGAGAAAAGCAATTTGCATTTTTGCAAATTGCAAATTCGGACGTTGATGATGTAGTTTATCACGTGGGCGCTTCGTTCAAGGACCTGGGAAATCAGATGACCGCGTTCTCGGTGCTGAACCTTGTTACCAAGGAACAGGTGCGTGCAATGGTGAAGTAATTTTGTATCGCCCCGACGCAAGCTTCGAGAACACCCCGGACATGGTGTTTTTTTCCATCTTAGGTATTGAAAAGCGAATTCAGCGAATTTATATTTATACTGCACAAGTGTGCAGAAAGCAAACGCCTTTATTAAAATAGCTTAACTAATTAAGCAGAAATTTTACAAAAATTGCTTAATGCATTAAGCAAAATTATATAAAATCATCAAAAATCTTGACAAATTTAACACCAAGCGTTGTATTTGCCAATATATGCGGTATATTCAAAGAACACTAGAAAAAGCCGTGAGAAGGATGAATGCGTCCTTTCCTGTAGTCATGGTTACAGGGCCTCGGCAGGTCGGTAAATCCAGACCTTTTCTTACAGAGGTTCCCGCCCCCTGTGCTCATAGAAGAAATTCACCTGGCACCGCAGCTACTCCCCTATATCAAGGCGATATCTGATGAAATCGGGGAAAAGGGGTTGTTCTGGATAACGGGCTTCCAGCAGTTCCGCCTGATGAAGGGTGTATCCGAAAGTCTTGCGGGTCGTGTCGGCATATTGCAGCTACAGGGACTCTCCCTTGATGAAACAGCGGGTAAACCGGAAATCGACAAGTTTGTTCCCGTTAAGGAATGGCTTGAAAAAAGAAGTTGTTCCGTAGCAGAAGGTTCCCTTCAGTCTTTATTCAGCCGGATTTGGCGAGGCAGCTACCCGGCTCTCTACGAAAATCCCGAAATGGATTGGGAGGATTTCTACAATTCTTACATACAGACCTATATTGAAAGGGACGTGCGAGAGTTGGTCAACATTGGAGACGAACTGGCATTTACAAAGTTCATCACGGCGGTTGCATCCAGGACCGGACAGTTGCTGAACTATTCCGATGTCGCGAAAGACATCGGAAAGAATGTCCCGACCGTGCAGCGATGGCTTTCTATCTTGGTCACCTCCGGACTCGTTTACCTATTGCACCCTTACGCACAAAATATCGGAAACAGGATGACCAAGATGCCCAAGGTTTACTTTTTGGATACGGGTCTAGCCTGCTATTTGACGCGATGGACTTCGCCGGAAGTTCTAGAGGCTGGCGCCAAATGCGGAGAAATGCTAGAGACATTCGTGATTTCCGAGATTTTGAAAACCTATTGGCATAATGGACAGCAACCAAATTTCAGCTTTTATCGCGACAGGGAAAAACGCGAGATCGACCTGATTGTGGAAGAAAACGGTCTGTTGCATCCTGTTGAAATCAAGAAGACGTCGAATCCTACTCAGAAGGACATAAAACATTTCGGTATACTGGAAAAGTACGGCTTACCAGTGGGGACTGGTGCCGTCATATGCCTATCGCAAACATCATTACCATTGACGGACAAGGTAAACATAATTCCGGTGAATTTTTTATAGGTTTTCTGACGGATCCGTCGTGTATGTAATGTATATTTACTCTCGGAGAAAATCATACCGAAATTTTCTTTTGTAATTCCCTGCTACCGTTCCGAAAAGACCATCACCACCGTGGTGGAAGAAATCAAGAGCGAGATGGCCGCCAAGCGCCCGGGCGACACCTACGAGATCGTGCTGGTGAACGGCTTTACGGCTTTCTCGGTCAAGCCCCTACGCGCAAGCACACCTCGGGTTCTTCTTCGCGTTCCTGGGTTTCGCGTTTTCGGTACTTGTTGTTGTCCGCAGGCTGCTTGGCCTCACAACGGTAGATGGCTGGAGTACCATTATCGCGCTAATCCTGATTATCGGCGGGCTTATTCTGATGATGCTCGGCCTTATCGGCGAATACATCGGCCGCATCTACATCTGTATCAATGATTCCCCGCAGTATGTGATTAAGCAGGTCACGGGTGACCGCCGCGAACTCTAGGCGTCCTTCGAATCATGTGAATCTAGTTTCCTTATTTCGTAATATTGAAAAAGCTGCGCCAGAAAAATCTAACCCTACTATTACAACACCAATATGGTTTTTATGGGGAGTTTCGTACATTTTGCGATTAAACTCAGGTCAAATTCCTTGGAATCACGCATTTTTACGGCCGTTTCGTACATATATGACAAATAGCCTATGGCACGACCGTAGGAATGAGCTTCTTCATTGGTTCTGAATGGATCTTGTTTACGCTTGTGTTTCCGTTTTCTTCTCATCATTATGCCTTGTCGCAGAATTGTTGGCGCCACTTTTGATGGGCTGATTCTACAATTGCAGTATTTTCCAAAAGAATTTCCATTGCGTGCGTGAGACCGATACTGAAATTTTCGGATGAATCACCTCCGAACATATGACACATTTCGTGGACATAAGTTGATAAACCGTCATAGAATTTGTCCGCCTCGATAATGGAACGTTTCAGATATACGCAATCAATTTTATTCCTGATGCACAGGTGCATCTTGTTGGACTGTTTTCGTTTGTTTTTGTAGAGCGTTGCCATTCCGTGGTAGGCGGCTTTAGGATTTGTTATGATTTTGTGGGATGGCCATGGATCTGCAATGAAAAAGTCGCTGAATAGATTTCTGCAAACGTCTTTAAGAATTAAAAAACAGTTTTTCTCAAGTTCTGAATGTAAATTATCGTCTTTGACGAGTCCTCCGTTACGGCGGCATTCGTCTTCAAGTGATGAATAGCCCAATAAAGAAAATGGCTCTCCGACAAGAACGTATTTGTCGCGAACGTTTTTGTACCAACTTCGGGCTTCTTGCCTCCAATTCATTTGTACTTTGCTTAGGTTTGGATAGAGATACAGAAGGTTTGGATATTTGTCTTTGAATTTCTTGCAATATTCAGAAGAATACAGTATGTTGGATAGCAATCTCCGGAGAACGGGAGTCCAACTTTCAAAATCGAAACGGTCAGTGCTGTTGGATATCCAGACTCGTCTCATTTTCTCTACAATTTTAAAGGATGCTTCTGCAGGTAATATCGCGCTCATTCTCTTGAAAACCGTTACAACTTCCATTTCCAAGAGAGAATCTCGTTCACGATCGTTTTGCTCAAAATCGTGTAGGCAAACTACAAGATCGAAAGGGTTCGATCCGCGAATTTGATATCCGCAAAAAATGATTCCTTTTCTGCCGAAATTATAGTTGTACGGCAGTTCGTAATCGTATTGTACTTTGCTGCGTGTGTAAACGGCTCCGTCACAATCTTCCCAAATTTTTTTGCCAAGAAGCTCGTTTTCTGGGTAGTAAAAACTTTTCAAAGCAATTTTGAATATGTTGAAATCCTCGTTTGAAATTCCCTGTAGGATTAGTTCGCTTTGGGGAATGTTTATTTCGGATTCTGCTAAATCGTATGCGAGCATTTGGACTTTTTTGCCGTCAATTATGTGGTCTGTGTGGATGACTTTGAGACTCCAATTGCCGGAGGACATTCTTATTTCCCATTGCTTGTCGCGGAGTGCGCAAAGTGAGGCTATCTTGAATCCTTCGCCGAAATATCCGGCATGCTTTTGGTCTGAATTGGTTTTTGTTGAAGCTCCAATATGCAATAACCATTCGTAATTGAAGGTTTGACCTTCTATGCGCATAGAAAGAGTATTGTCGTGAAAATCGTAATGGAATCGTTCGTACCATTGGTCGCAAGGAACGGAATCGTAAAAATTTTGTATGTAATCTCTAAATATTTGAAATGTTTTCCAATGTACAGGGTATGTGAAAACGATGTTTAAAGGAATGATTTTGTTTTCCATTTTAAGTTGAACTCCTTTGTTGCGCGACTGCGGTCGTATAATTCTTTGCCTGAGCTTCATGTTTCATCAAAGCTTCGTAAACAAGCCTTTTGGCTGTGGTGAAGTCTGCGTTTTTTAAGAACACTCCTTTTGCCAGTGCCCGGAAAAGTTTCGATGATGCATCGACCGCCTTTGTGTAGCCGTCAAGTAAGTCACGGGTTTTGCGGTAGGCAGTTCCCTGTTCCAAACCCATGAAATTCCACAGATGAGCGTAGCCGATAGCGCGTGCCAAAAGATCGGCATAGTCGCGAACGAAATTGCTGGCGAATTTCTTTAGATCGGTGAATTCCTCGGGAATCACGGACATGATGCTCTCGGGGAAGGTCATAGTTTCGATATCAAAGTTTTCCATAAGGAAGCCGGGCGTCAGTCCGTGGAAGAGCTTGTGCACCTTGAGGAATTCTTCGCCTTTCATTTTTACTTTGAATCCGTTTTCAAATGTGATGACGATGCCTTCCTTGTTTGCGGGAAGTTTTGAGACGAACTTTTGTGCGTCTTCCAGGCTAGTTACGTCAAGGCGCTGAGGTGTTGCGATGTTCCATTTTTGTGCAATGCGTTCGACGTAATCAAAACGCATTTCATTTCCGGTTGCGTTGTCGATAATGCCAAGGAGCGTGCATCCTTCGTAATTGTACCGGATGGGGTGTAGGAAAATATCGGCGATGGTTTCGAACATGTAGGTGAGACCGGGTTCCAATTTGCCTAGGATATCGTGGCCTTCTAGCCATTTGCGGGACCATTCCGAATGCTCCGAATGAATTGCACCCGACGAAGTGACCATAGGCTTGCCATCGACTAATCCCGCAATGCACAGAGAACCATCGAGTTTGTCTGTAGCAATGAAATGTCCGAGTTCTCCCTGCAACGTTTTGCTTTTGTTGTTTTGCGGGAAGAACATTCCTTCGTCGGCGGAGGCATGATAAATGGGAGTGAATGAATTGTCGGACAAAACGAGTTCGCTGTAGTTGAAAAATTTGTCCCACGGACGCAATACGCATTTACCTGTTGAAACGTTGAAAACATGTCCGCGCGCGTGCAAAGTCGTGCGGTTCCAATAGCTTGAATATATGGCCTGCGCTGTGTATTTGAATTTCACGTATTTGCGGTCGCTCGAATAAAGCGCAGAAACTTCGCCCCGCTCCACCGCCGCGAAGTATTCGTCAAGTTTCGGTAAGTTCATTTGACCCTCATCATTTTTTCATCTTTTCATTGCCATAAAATGACTCTGAAAAATTTGTTTACTTGAGCAAAAAATCGTTGTTTATCACCTTCATCGAGAGAGGGCCTTCGGTGATGCGGCTGTAAACGGGTTCTTGCGGGCGGATGACGATGCCTTCTTTGTGGAGTCCGCTTTCGTATTTGCCACGAGCGCGTTCGATGAATTCTGCAACGGTGGTGTAGGGGAGTTGCTCGCCTGTTTCTTCGATGGGAACGTGGCTGAGGCCAGACGCTTCGCAGAATTTCAGCATGTCTTTAAGTCCGAGGCGGCGGTGAATGTCCATGTCGATGAGCGTGAAAACAAACCAGTTTGGAGTGAACAACTTAAGGCGGTTCTTCTGGATTCCTTCGCCACAGAATTCACCCTGAATAGCGAAGTTTTTGAGCCCGATGGTTGCTGCTCCGGCCTCGATTTTTTCACGGATTTCGTTCTTGTGGGCAAATTTCCAGAAGGGACATTTTTCGTTGTCGGCATATTCGAAATTACGCCCACATACGCCGAATTTTCCGTCAATCAGGTACATTGTGACACTGGTTCCGTCCATCTTTGTAGAGATGTAGTAAGGAACCCCCTTGAATTCTTCGATGAGACCGGGTTCCGCCTGCACGCGGATTTCGTCGGTTTTGGGAATGTTGTACGGCATGGGGCCGATTGCGGTTCCGCTGCCGGTTGCGACTTCGGGCGTACTCCACTTGTGCACGCCAAGAATTTCGGTGACATCGTCGCCGATTTGTGACGCGCATTGTTCCGCATCAGTTGGCAATATGGTAAGCGGGAGCGCGAGTCCCTGTGAAATTTGCCCACGAAATTTTTGCGTTCTTAAGAGGAATCCTTCGCCCATCAAGTCGTTAATCTTGTAGCAGGAATTCCTGAGAAATTCAAATTTTTCGCATACGGGCAGGAATGAGTCTACTTCAAAATAGACGCATAAATCGCCAGTGTGGAATTCGCCTTTCTTGGCAACGCATTTCCAGCCCAGTACCGACACGACCTCGATGCGATCGGCTCCTTCGATGGGTTGGATGTCCGAAATGGTCTGCACGGAAGCAAGCTTTCTTTTCATATAATTCTCCTAGTTTAGATTGTTTTCTCAGCTTTTTGGAGCTTTGCGTGGAGTAATCTATATTCATGCCGGATTCCCTGTCAAGGGCTCGGACTTTCCTGTGTTTTTGAAAAAAAATAATACACCTATTGCATTTATTAAAATTTTAATGTATATTATAGGTGCAGTAAAATTAAGAGGTTGAAATGCAGGTTGTGTTCGCAGATAAAGAATTGGCTCGCTGCGCAGGTGACAGGGCCTATGCAGTGAGGAAAATGGGGCAACGACGGGCGGATGTTTATTCGGTAAGAATAGACGCCTTGCTTCGAGCTGTTGATTTGGATTCATTGAAATATGTGGCGGGGCGTTTTCATGAATTGGTTGGCGACCGTGCGGGGCAATGGGCGTGCGATTTAGATCATCCGTATCGGCTTATATTCAAGCCAGTTTTAAATAGTGACGGGAATATCGTTGGATTGATTGTGGAACAAACTGTTTCTATTTTAGAAATTGTAGATTATCATAAGTAGGAGCTCTTATGCAGGTTTTTAGATGTGATGAATTGGCTGTTGTGGTGCCTCCTGGGCGGCATCTTGCTGAAAAACTTGAAGAAATGGGCCTAGATGCGAATGACTTGGCTGCGCGTATGGGGTATACGCCCAAGGCGGTGAATGATATTTTGCAGGGCAATTGCCGCATTATGCCGGAAGTCGCAATCATGTTGGAGATGGTTACAGAAATCCCAGCTTCGTTTTGGCTGCGTAGCCAAATTGCTTATGATGAATACCTTTCACGCGAACTTATTAAGGCAACGCTTGATAACCAGCCCTTGTGGCGAAAATCTTTTCCCGAAGAACTTGACGTGCGCGACTGGGTGCGTCGCGGAAAAAACGACGGTGACGACAAATCGGGCCTTTCGCTCCTCAAATTCTTCGCGGTGGCGTCCCCCAAGGCGTGGGACGGTTACTACAAGGATGCCCGGCTGAAGGTGGCGTTTCGCATTTCGCTTGCGGAGGTGAAGGATCCGTATGCCATGTCGGCATGGATTCGTCGGGGCGAGATTCTTTCGGATCAGGACCCGATGGAAAAATTGGGACAGCCGACAGTCCGCAAGAACCTGAAGGCGGCACTTCCCGAAATCATCGCGTTTGCGGCGGCCAACAAGGTGCGCCCGAGGGGCGAGAAGCGCATTACCTACTGGACTCCCGAAGCGGAAGTGGTTGACGACTGCATGACGGGCCTGCAGGCGCTTTGTCGCAAAATCGGTATCCGTGTGCTGTTCGTGCAGAACTTCAAGAGCGCTCCTGTTCACGGGATGTATCGCTGGTACAAGGACGTTCCCTTAATCCAGCTGCACGACCGCTTCGAGAAGCGCGCGGCGATGTGGTTCACGTTCTTCCATGAATTGGCGCATGTGCTTTACCATGGTAAGAAGGGAATTTGTCTGCAAAACATCGAAATCACGCACAACTATCCCGAAAAAGAGGATGAGGCCAACTGCTTTGCGCAGAAGTGCATGGTGGATGCTGGTTTTAAGGTGTAGTTGCTTGTCGTAAGTCGTTGCAATATCGCAGGCGTCCTAGTACGTCAATCCGAATCCGTACGGGTAGAGTCCTTTTTTCCCGTCACCTACGTTGATGGGGATTTGCTTTGCGTTTTTGGGCCAGGTGTGGGGGAGTTTACCGGTGGGCTTGACTTTGCCAAAGAGTACATCGGCGACGCCTGCGCCTTCGCTACCGGGGAGCCACGCGACGACAAATGCGTCGGCGGCGTTGATGAGCGAGGTGATGGGGAGCGGGCGACCGGTGATGAGCACGACGGCGACTTTGTGGCCTGCTTTTTGCCATTGCTTAATTTGTGCGATGTACTCGTCGGTGCTGTTGAACGACATGTCGGTCCGCGCTTTCTTGGTGATGATTTTGTTGTTGAAATCGTTGCCGCGGTAGTCGCCGAACCATTCTGCGTATGGGACTTCGCCGATGACATAGACGATTGTTCCTGCTTCTTCGGCGGTGGCGACTCGCGCTCCTTTGGCGACTTCGTCGAAACCGGCTTGGATTGAGGTTGCGCCTGGAACTTCTTCCATGGTGCCTTGCCAGCCGAGTGTCCATGCGCCGCACTGTAACCCGGTGTTGTTGGCGTGGCTGCCTGTGACGAAAATTTTGTCTGTAGTGGCGAGCGGGAGTACTTTTTTGTTTTTCAATACAACGAGGCTTTTTTGGACTGCTTCACGGGCGAGTTGGCGGTGTTCTGCACTGCCGATGTTCTTGGTAATGCCAACGTATGCGGCGGGGCCGTTCGGGTTGTCGATTCGGCCGGCGCGGATTTTGGCGCGCAGGATTCTGCGGCAGGCGTCCTTGACGCGTTCTTCGCTGATTGCTCCCGATGCGATGAGTTCTTTCATGTTGCTGACGAAGGCTTCTGCAGATTGCGGGACCATGGCCATGTCGAGGCCTGCGTTAATTGAATTTTTGATGGCGTCCTTTGACGAAATTCCTGTGACGAGTCCCGGCGAGTAATCGCCAGCGGCGCCCGGTGTCGTGGAACTTTCGATGCCTTCCCAGTCGGCGATAACGTAGCCGTCAAATGCGAGTTCGGTTTTGAGCACTCCAGTGAGCAATGCGGAATCGACGTGCTGGTGGATGCCGTTTACTTGGTTGAAACTGGCCATGACGCTCAATGCACCTTGTTCGATGGCCGCTTCGTAAGGAGGCAAATATTTCTGGTGGAGTACCTTGTTTGTCATCTTGGCGTTGCCGCGGTCGTATCCTTTGTTTGTAGCTCCGTCACCAATGAAATGCTTGAGCGTTGTGATGACGCGCCATTCGGCATCGTTATGGTCGCCTTGTTGTCCGCGCACGAATGCGGCTCCGAGGTTTGCGACGAGTTCGGTGTTCTCGGAGAATCCTTCATAGACGCGTCCCCAACGTTCGTCTTGCGGGACGGTGATGGCGGGGGCGAAATTCAAGTCGATGTGGGCGGCCCACATTTCTTCGGCGACGGCTTGCCCGATTTTGCGGACGAGTGCAGAATCGCGAGTGGCGCCGAGTCCGATGTTGTGCGGGAATATGGTGGCTCCGTTTACGTCAGCGACGCCGTGTACGTTGTCCTTGCCGTAGATGACCGGAATTTTCTGTTTCCATGCGTTGGCGTAAAAATCTGCCGTGTAGGCGCCGCCACCTTCAAGTGCGGAACCGCAGATGCTGTTGCCGCATTTTACCGCTGGCGCTTTTGCCTGGGTCATTTGCGCAATCATGTCGTCGATGGTCATTTTTGCCATGATGCTGTCGATTCTGTTTTCAACCGGGTCTCGCTTTAACGTGATGTTGCCGTAGTCTTTTTGGCCGGGAACGACGCTGAGCGTTTCGGGGAGGAATCCCGCTTTGCGCACGACGATGCTTTGGCCTTTCTTGGCATTGTTCAGGTTGAATGCACCTTTGTCGTTTGTAAGCGTTCTTGCGTTGGCGACGAGGTTCGGTAGAGTTCTGATGGTGACGGCGGCGTTATGGACGGGGTTGCCCGATTCGTCAACGATGGCGCCTTTGATGCCCGCTTGGGTGGCGGTTGCGACTGCGAGTGTAACGATTGCTGAAATGATGTTTTTCGGAAAAAACATGGCAACACCGCTTATTCGACGCTGCTGGGCGAGGCGATTGCCGTGGCGGTATTGCTTAACTTGCTGAAGTTCGGAGTTAGTGAACTGATGCAATTATCGACATCATCGGAGGATGCCCAATATTGGGCGTGGTCGGGACTTTGTTCAAAAAGAAAATTGACAAACCATTTTTTGCCTTGAGCGCAGCTGTTTAGTCCAACGATGCTTGATGCTGTCCAGTTGTAGGTGCCTTGGTCGGCGTCGTATTCAAAGGTTGATGTGCTTGCCTTGCCGGAATAATTGCCTGCTGGCGACTTGTATCCAATGGATTGCCAGGTGCCGCCCTTGTGCTGCTCGTGGATGTAGGTGTCCTGCATTTTGATGTAGGTTCCGGCCGCAAGACCGAGTTCGGCGGCTTTGGCTTTGTCCATCTGGCCGAATAGTTTGGGTACCGCGACTGCTGCGAGAACGCCCATGATCACGATGACAACCATCAATTCAATAAGGCTAAAACCTTGCTTTTTCATAGAGTACCAAACCCTTGATGCGTTATGTTACGTAATAGAAAAATACGGTTTTTGCACGCATTTCTATAAAAATAAGATATTTAAGGGCTTAAGTCGATAAAATACGGAAAAATTTCATTTTTTTTACTTCTTTGAGTGTTTCGATGTAACGAATATCACCTTTTTTTGCAATCAGACTGCTGGGCGTATTTTTCCAATTGTTTTCTTTAGGAGGGGGCGCCAGTCCTGTTGAAATGAAGTTTGTTCCTGTTTTTACAGATGAATTCAACCGCAACAAAAAATCCCCGAATCCTTTTAGATTCAGGGATTTAGTGGGGCCTCCCGGACTTGAACCGGGAACCAACGGGTTATGAGTCCGACGCTCTAACCGATTGAGCTAAAGCCCCAGCTCGCCCAAAATTAGTAAA
>CAMKLO010000035.1 GCA_946413655.1 uncultured Fibrobacter sp.
GAGCTAGCGCATAGACTTGTGTTTTCCACAAGTCGCCGAGAGCGCACATCACGCCACAGGTATCTCCGTACAAAGTGCAGTAGCCGACCATCGCCTCGCTCTTGTTGCCGTTGCAAGTTACTCCGGCACCAACGATTGACGCCACGGTCGAAAGGATTGAAGCAGAACGCGTCCTAGCCTGCAAATTTTCGTGGTTGATTCCGACGACATTCATAACCGTATCGTTACGGACAAATGAGCATCGTTCGAGAGTATGGCAAACCGATTCGAGGATTTCAGAAATCGGGGCTACCATGTAAGGCGTTCCTAAGTTCTCGGCCAAGTCTCGAGCTGCATTCTTCGTCGTGTCGGAATTGAAGCGTGTCGGCATATTTACGAGGAACACGTTCTCCGGCCCAATCGCTTCGGCATAAAGAGCGGCAGAGACTGCGCTATCTATGCCTCCGCTGGCGCCTATCACCATGCGCGAAATATGGAACATTTTCAGGTTTTCACGGATCATGAACACGAGCGCATCATAAATTTCTGCAATCTCGCTTGCATAAGGCTTGGCTGATTCCGCATAAATCTGCACATGGCCATCGACAAATTCAACGACCGCTTCGGCTTCTTTAAAGAGCGGCATTTCAAAAACGACTTTGCCATCGCAATCGAATATTCGACTGCCGCCAGCAAGCGCGTAAATGTTCTTACCGGTATTGTCAGTCCCGACGCCGTTTAAACAAATGACTGGCATGGCGCAATCTTTTGCCAAATGCGAAAGTTCCTTGTTCTCGATTTCGCGACGGCCGACCACATAAAAATCCGATCCGTGCGTTACGTGAGCCACGTTCAAAAGCGGCGTATCGTCGAGCACGTCACCGCACAAGAAGAACGGCATGTTGCCCGCAAACTTGCGGATTCCGGCCCAATCTACAGGGAGTGTCTTGTTAGAAGGGCCTGTCAAAGCATTTCGTGGAAACACGACGCAATCGACTTCAGCAGCCTTTGCTCGTTCAAAAGCCGATTTCATTGTTTGCATATTCGCCGAGACATTTCCCGGCAAAATCTTCATCTGCACCACGTAAAGTTTCATGATATAAACCTCTGGCAAAAAAAATAAAAAATGTACCGCAGTTGCACGGTACAATTTTTTATTTAGTTACTAGAATTTAGTTACTAGATACTAGTTAATAGCTATTAGATATTAGCTAATAGTTACTAGAAATTGCAATAAGAACATATCTAGTAACTAGTAACTTCGAACTTAGAACTGTGCCGTAGGCACCTCAGTAACTAGTAACTTAGAACTCATAACTGCGACGAAGTCGCCCTAGTAACTCTAAAAAATCACTCATATTGAACAGATTCAAAGGCTGTCGGAATCTTTGGCGTGTCCGGGTCGGAATGCTTGAACGAGAACCCGTTGGATTTACTTTCAATTTCCCCGTAAATACTCGTCGTGCAGGCATCCTTGTTTAGACAGCCCCTGTTGCGCATCATGAGTTGGTTGCCGTAGATTTCCCAGACTCCGCTCTTGGCTTCGATATTCTTGTTATTTTCGAAGGCGGCGAGTTGGTATGTGCCGTCTGCCTTTATCGTAAATTGCCATTCGATTCCGTTGTCGAGCGCTTGCCATTCACCGACAATCTTGTTCTTCTCTTGATAAGTGATGTCACCAAGGTCCTTGATAGTGCAACTCATTGCCTTGGCATTAGATCTGGTCGATGTAATGGTATTGTCGGTTCCGATTGTATAGCCGAACATGGTGGTCATGGACCTTGCGTTGTAGTAAGCCGGACGCATCAGCAACGTGCTGCGCTGTATGTCGTAATGTCCGCCAATCCAGTTAGCGACTTTGTTTGAAGCTGAATTTTCCAGGATGTACGAATTGTCGAAGAACGTAAACGACCTTGTCGTATCGCCGTCGGTGCAGCTATAGACTTTGTTCTTTATGTCTTCGGCCTTGGTGACTTTACCTGCGGCCACTGCGACCTGGGCCTTTACGGCTTCGCTATAGTCCTTTGAGTCGTTGACGGCATACTTGACGACGCCTTCTTTATCGACAATGAAGGACAGTTTGACGCCCTTTTCCACCTCGCCCATAATCTTGTTTGCTTTCGGGGAATCAACGTATTCCATACCGACATTACCCTTGACGAAATTGACTTCGCCGTTTGCAAAGTCAACGAAGGTGGTGACCCACAAGGTATCTGGGACGCGGAGAGAGAAAAAGCCCTGCTTGCTGCCGGTCGAAAGGTAAATCTTTTCGCCAAACAAGTCGAGTTCCATGTTCTTTTCCAGATCTTCTAGCTTTGCTGCACGGGCACCGCTCGGAACAGCAACAGAAGATGAAGAAACCGCTGCGGATGAAGAAGACTTGACTTCGTTCACGCTGGAGGATGTTGCATCCTTGCCTGTAGAAGAAGAGGATTTGTTTTCTTTACTTGTACTGGAAGAGGATTCGTCCTTGTTCTTCACAGAAGATGAAGATTTGGCATCCTTCGAATCGGACGATTTCTTGTCATCCTTTTTAGAAGAGGAGGACTTGTTGTCGGATTTTTTGGAAGAGGAAGACTTGATGTCTTCGCATTCGTCCTCATCGCAATCATCTTCTTCGGAAGAAGACGAGATTTCTTGAGGGTCCTTTTTAGGGGAAGAGGGACTGTCGTCGTCACCGCAAGCTGTGAAGAGGAATGCGGAGGACACTAAAAGAGCTAGTAATTTTTTCTTATTCATACCTTATAATATAATTTATTTAGTCCATTTTAGACCAACAAAAGTTTACAATTTACACGAGATAGACTTGTAAAAAGCTCAATTTTTGCGAAAATGTATTATATGAAATGATTAATAAATATGAGCACGCTTCGCTTGGGCTTTCTTATTACAATTGCCCATACCCCAGTAGCGTGCAAAACGAGCGTCGCAAAAATATGCTTGCATATTTTTATGACCGAGTGCAGCCGCAGACGCCGAAGGCGTCAAAGGGGCGACAGCCCCGTGCCCATACCTGCACTTCACACTTCGAACGGGCAACCTGGATGGTAATCGAGATCGCGTTCGGCTTCTTTGATGGACGGGGCGGCATCGTATAAAAATCCAGCCAAAGCTTGCTCGGCAGACACGCGCTTGCCTCCAATCCAGTTTTTCAGGACGGCAAGGCGCTTCGATACCCACCACGGGAGTGGTATCATCAGGTGATGCATTCCGGCAGCTTTAAGCACATACGAGGCCATCTCCGCCATCGTCATAACGGTTAAGCCCGCAAGGGCGTAAGTCTTTCCCACTGCATTCGGTTTAAGCCCGGCAACAGCGATTCCATTGACCAGATCTACACTGCGAACCGGACGTTTGAGGCATTTGCCGCCACCCGGCATAAAATAGACCGGGAACCGTTTCACGTAATCGCGGAACATATTGAACTCGACTCCGCCTCCATCGCCAATCACAAGCGTCGGGCGTACAATCGTCCAGTCGAGCCCTGAAGCCTGCACTAGAGATTCCCCCTTCTTCTTGCTTTCGCCATACGGCGTGAGTACCGGATACGTCACAGATATGCTAGAAACATAGAGAAAACGGCGAACGCCTGCAAGCTTGCTTGCCATGAGCACGTTCCGTGTACCTTCGGTATTTACATGCTCGAACGCCCCGCGCTTTGTCGATAAGAGAATTGCCGCCAAATGATAGACGACATCCACCCCTTCAAACGCTTCACGAATAGAATCAAAATCAGTCACGTCGCCGTAGCGGACATCCACCTCGCTCGGCAAAGACTGCGCCAAAGAATCGCCCGGAAGCGTCAAGACGCGGACACACACGCCCCGTGCTATAAGTTCCCGGCACAACGCCTTCCCTACGACGCCGGCGCCACCCGTCAAAAGTGCAATCATGCTAGGCTTCCAGCATATAACGGATATCCTGGACGCGCCTTGCGAGGGACGCATCCTTCTCCATTTGCTTTTTTAGGGAATTTATGGCGGCGATTACAGTGGCATAGTCCCTGCAGAACATCGCGCCGATATTCTGCAACGAATCCGTCGTGAGTTCACGGCAAAGGTACATCGCCACCTTGCGTGGCGTAGAAATCGCGGCAGACTGGCGCTTGGACGAAAGTTCGCAAACTTCGATGCGGTATTCCAGTGCTACGGCTTCGGCAATGTTTTTTGCTGTGAGTTCCATATGGCCGCCATGTTCCGACGGAGCAACAAGGCGTTTGACGCTGTTCAAGTTCAGGTCCGCCTTGCAGAACATGTTCATCGCGCCGAGGAAGTTCAGGAGACCTTCAATCAGGCGCACGTTCTTGCGCGGCGGCATCGAGAGGTAACGGCAAATTTCTTCGCGGTCCGCCTTTGCAAACGGCAAATTCTCGGACTTTTTGCTAATCAAGTTCATGCGTGTCGCAAGGTCCGGTTCGTCAATGCCCACGGCCACGCAAGATGCGAGCGGAGCAAGGAGCTTCTTGGAAATGCTCGGAATCGACGACCTCGAAGAACCGCGTTGCTCGTTATCCGTATCGACAACCTTGAACAGGCTCGGATGACGGTCGCAAGAAATCACCACCTGCTTGCCTTCGGCGCGCAAATGCCTAATCAAGATGGCCAGTCGGTCTTGCGTCCAGAGACCCTTTTCCAGAAGTTGCACATCGTCGAGTAAAAGCACGTCGCAAAGCTCGTAGCGCTCGCGGAACTTCTGTGCGAGTTCACGTACGTTGCCTGTCTTGTTGTGGAGCGCAGAAGCCATCGCCGTCGCATCGCGCAAAAAGTCGTACGCGTGGCAATAGGCGATGGAGGCTTCAGGGCGACTCTTCTGGATTTTAGCCGCAATCGACTGCAGCAAGTGAGTCTTGCCAAGGCCGCTTTCGCCATAGACGAAAAGAGGATTCAAAGCCGGATCGCCGGGATTGTCGGCAACCGCCTGGCAAGCGCGGAATGCCGTAGAATTGCACTCCCCTTCCACAAAATTTTCAAAAGTATAACGGGCGTAAAGAGCCAGAGGCTGCTTCGGACGCTTCGGGGGCTTCGGAGCCTCCACCACTCGCGGAATCACAGGCATCGCGAGCCTGATTTCGGGAATCGGGTCTGAAGGAGCTATCTGACGGATGCGATAATCAACAAATTCACTACCAAATACAGCCGCAAAGGACTTGCGCAACAAATCGCCATAGTGGGCGTTCACCCAGTTCTCGCGAAGTTCGTCAGGGACGGTGAGCAAGGCGTAGCCGTTGCACATACCCTCGAAACCAAGCGCGTCGAGAATCACGGCTCCAAAAAAGTCCTTGCATTCCGAACGCACGCGGTCGAGCACCTGTTGCCAGGGCGTCTCAGCAATATCCAACAAAGAAACAGTATTATCCACGATATAAAACACCAATCAAGAGTACAAAAGAGCAAGCAAAAAATAAGAAAGGAAAACCGGAGAACAACTACCCCTGACGAAAAATTTTTTAAATGCCCGTTTTTGCTCCAAAAAGGGCAATAAAATTTTAAAAACACTTTTTATCAGACTTTTTCCAGTTTACACCATTCTTACGAACGCACGAGCAACACAATTATCACTATACATTAGCACAACTTATCAACAGGAATTTTTTCAACTATCCCTTGACAAGATTTTTCTTACTTAAAGCATACAAATTCAAAGCAAAATGGCATTTTTACGCAAAAAACGACACTTTTTTTACATAAGAAAAATGTAACTTACTGAAAATCAACAAGTTACACGAGTATTATAAAATGGAATTTTGGGGAAATTGGATGACTTGTCTTTGAAAAAATCGCCATCGAAACTGCAAAAAAAAACATTTTAGGCATTACAAATGATTGCTCTACAATAAATCATAAAAGTACTTAGGTAACGGTAAACCATACGGACCCTTTGTTATCGAAGTATCACTTGAAGTCTTGTTTATCTGCTTTTCATATTTTGGAGTCAATGACATGCCATGATGCCCATATGTAGGCTTCAATGATGTATCAATTTCCGGTATTGTAACAGAGTAATCATAACCATCTTTATTTGCGACACATCGAACAGCCAAAAGGGCCCACTCTTTAAAATGGGTAAGTGTCCAAAAATCGCTTCCTGATTGGGCTGTCGTACGAAGTTTGATATTTGTATGAAGTATGAGTTTTCTATTTCGCGAAAGGGTTACTCTGGCTCGAGTATTTTTCCTCCATGAAGCTAGCAAATCGGCATGCCACCATTTCGACCAATGATCGTAAATTATGTATTCTTTCTTTCCCACATGGTATTTAACGTATTTAGGATAATCTTGAAAAAATACATTTTGCAAAAACGGATTTTTTTCAAGAAAAGCGGCTAATTCTATCCACTCCTCTGTTTTCGCCAAATGCCAACCACGAGGACAAGATGTAATAGCAATGTCCCATTTGTAATAGACTTTACGACAATTCTCAATTGTTTCTTTTAACAAATTGATTGAGGTAGTATCATTTTCATCAACGAGAAAGTTTTTTAAACCATTGCCAGATTCGCAAAATAAATCGCCATTAAGAACATTTTTCCATAATGTTGATTCTGGAATATAATGAAGATCATCCGCAAGCCATTTTGACGAATCCGTTTCGACAACATTATACGTTGATCCATCTCTTTCATCTACAATGCTACTTTCATAGGCATTGTAAATATACGATTGAGCAATCGCATTCGTAATACATATACATAAGAATAGAAGGATTTTCATCGTCATTGATCAGTAAAGTTAATGTCATATTCCAATCTAGGAAAAAAACTCATCGTACCCGTAAGTTGAGTAAGATTTCCATCGAAATTACAGACAAAATTAGCCCAAATGAATATTTAACACGCAACTTCACCACAATCTGTTGTAAACTATTATAAAGATAATTGTCATGACGATGATTGTAATTGTTGTATATTTTTTTCCAAGTGTTCCCAACATAATTTGTTGCATTACAATTACAAAAACAAAAAACAACCATACAAAAAAATTCATCGGCACCCCTAAATCGTTCACAGTTAGTTTTTCACAAAGCAAGTCTTATATTATTGTTAATTATAATTTTTTTTTGTATAATCCTGCACCATATAAATAGTTTGTTTAACTTTAGCATAGTCATCTATTATAAAAATAAGGAACAAACAGATGGGCCTGATTCCCACGCATATCTACTATCCGAACAACTTACGGATTCTGCGGTGGCGTAGAATTGTCTTGTTTGTTATTCTCGTCTAGTTTTTCTTGCAGATGGTCGATGCGGTTGGCGAGCATTTTTTCGATTTCAGGGAGGAGTTTGTCTTTAACCCTGTCGAGGTAAAGGCACTGCAACTGTATCATGCGATTGCGGTGGCGGCCTGCAAATTCCTGAATCCAGTGGCTTACGGCTTGCTGGCGGTCCTGAATCTTGTCGTGCAATGATTGCTGGATGAACGTTCTCTGGACTTCCATGTAACGTTGCATATTGAACGGCATGCGGTAAGTACGAATAAATTGCTTTAGCAACACCAATAAACTAAGACGTTCGTGACGATGTTCGTCTATGAACTGCCGCAGCTCTTCCAAGTGTTTCTGAAAGAATGGGACGATGGCTTTATCATCTATTTGATAAAGTTCCAACTCGTCCTGTTTTTTCGTCGCTTCATCGACTGCCATATCCCAAATGTATTTTATTGAGAATTAGAATTTTTGGGAATGCTTCACGAGAAAGC
Source organism: uncultured Fibrobacter sp. (assembly GCA_946413655.1). GTDB lineage: Bacteria > Fibrobacterota > Fibrobacteria > Fibrobacterales > Fibrobacteraceae > Fibrobacter. The sequence continues at coordinate 7,675 of CAMKLO010000035.1, forward strand.
CGTATTTGGCAGTTTTTTCGCTTTTTAAGGTGTTTTTTGCTAAAAAAACACGTCCTTCAGTCCCTGGATTCAGTCTGTCGGCGGCTGCTCCGCGAAAATCGAGCATTTCTTCGACTTCGCATGGTTGCATTCCGTCGGGCATCATGAGTTCGAGTTTGTCGTCCATGGAGAACGGATTTTTTACGTTTACGAGGCATGCGCCTGTGGTTTCGTCGATGTCCTTGATTTGTGCCGCTACGCATCCGCATTCGGCATCCACGTGTGTCGCTTCGTAGTTTTGCGGCAAGGGTCCGCGCAAGAATCCGGGCATAAATCCTCGCCCATCGACAAATCGAATCGCGCGGCGGCTTTCTTCGGGTACGGGTTTACCCTCTGCAACGGCGTCTATGGCCATGCGGTAAGCGCGTACAACTTGGCTCAAGTAATAAACGGAGCGCGTGCGACCTTCAATTTTGAAAGAATCGAGCCCGCCGGCCACGAGTTCGGGAATCACGTCCAAGGCACAGAGGTCGCGGCTGCTCATGAAGTACGTCCCCCATGTGTCTTCGTCGAGGGCTATCGGGTCGAGTTCGAGGCGGTCGGTACGCTGCAATGTGAACGAGCCTTCATGTTCGCGATAATCTTCGACCTGCGGCCCTGGATTTGCGTACAAACGGTACGGCATGCGGCAGCTGTTATCGCATGCGCCCTGGTTGGCGTCGCGGTGCGTCACCCAGTTCGAGAGCATGCATCGACCGGACATGGCCATGCAGACGGCTCCGTGAACGAACACTTCCAGTTCGAGGTCCGGAACTTGTTTCTTTATCTCTAAAATTTCAGACAGACGAAGTTCACGGCTTAAGATAATTCGACGGACTCCTAAATTTTTCCAGAAGGATGCGGCAAGGTAGTTTGTCGTATTCGCTTGTACAGACAAATGAACTTCTGTTTCGGGATGTTCTTTTAAAAGCCAACCTACAAAACCTGGGTCTGCGACAATCAACGCATCCGGTTTGAGCTCCAAAGCGGCGTTCAAAGCCTTTTGGAATGATTCAACCTTGACGTTACGCGGAATGACGTTGCTTGTGAGGTAGAACTTTTTCCCGTGTTCATGGGCATACGCAATACCTTCGGCAAGGTCGTCTAGGTTCTTGAAACCGTTTTCACGAGCACGCAACGAGAATGCCGGTTGCCCCGCATAAACCGCATCTGCGCCATAAGCAAATGCATACTTCATTCGTACAAGGTCACCCGCAGGTGCAAGTAATTCAGGTTTAGTCATAAGTAGTGATTAGTTAACGGTGATTTTTCTTTCGTCTCTCGTCTGTAGCCTGAAGGGCGTTCTTTCGTCTAGAACTTAAATCCAGCTCTAATGTAGGCCTTACGGTTGTCAATCAATGTCAGCTCACCCAAGAACGAGAACCGCCTTCCTTCGTAGCTAATCGCTGGCGTCAGCGAATATTGGAGCTTTGCTCCACTGAGGAATTTCTTGTGGATCTTGAGATGATTGTTCGGTGTCGTGTCGTTCACTGCACTGCCGTAATCCGTTCCTTTCCAGAACCATGTTTGACGAATGGAGGCGAATATATGACCGTCCAAACGAGCGAAAATGTTCCAATCAATCGTTCGGCTGTTCGGCCCGCCCTGGTTCCCCAACGGATACCCTAGATGAGCCACCTGGGCTGTGTTCTGCTTGAAATGCGTATAGACGTAGGGTTCGACACGGGCGTATTCGAAAATAGTTCCCGCTTCGATTTTATGGCCCTTGTAAAAGAAGTTGTGACCCGCCTGGAAACCGGCCATCCAAGCCCATTTGGCTTCGATGTTATCGTTTCGGATTAAGCTGATTGGGGATTCCATATCGTCCAGGAAAAATTCCGTGTAAAGACGAACCTTGTTGAAAAGACGGTAGTTGATATCAAAAGAGATTGAACCGTTGTTGCTGGGTTCCGAATAGTTTCCTTTTTCCATGAACAATGGTGCTGTCGGAACAAAGAGCCAAGGCTTCATGTCTTCATAAAGAACCGTAAGCTCGCTGACGCCGAATGTCGCGTTTCCTACGGCAAGTTCATAACGATGACCAAAAAGGTTTCTTGAATTTTCCTTGTTCTTTTCGCTCATGCTGCTGTAAATTCGCAGGTCCGCATAGAAACTCATGACGCGGAGAGGGCCAATCATCAAGTCCAAGCTCATCATATTGTACGGGATGGCGAACTGGTTCAAGCTTAAGTTATTGTAGTAACCTGGGCCCCAGTGCATCACGTCGCGGCCAAAATCCAGGCGTAACCAGTCATAATTAAACGCAAAATGCGTGCGGTAGCGAGCATAACTTGTATATTCGACGCCAGAGTTGTTTTCTTCGCGTTGGTTTTCGAGAAATTCGCGGTCAAAAGATCTCGGGTTCTTGGCAGAATGGCCTTCGCTGTAAATGCGTGCGTCCAAGACAAAATCGACGGAATCGATATAGCCTCGCAAATAAAGGCCTCCGTCAATTCCCGGCCAAATTGTATCGCCCACAGTCTTGCTTCCGGTTCTCATACCACGATGGTCAACGTCGTTAATATGTTCTCCGCCACGGTAGTCTATACCGCCGACAATGCTTGCGGCAATTCCTACGCGCGGGTTTGCGTTTTCTATGGCAATCGCTTTTGCGATACAGGCCGTATCCCCGTTTTCGCATTTGTATTGAATTCCGTTCCCAAGGATGCCTGCGCCACGTACGTTATCAAAGTACAAAAGCGCGTTCCCTTCTGTTTTCGTGAAGTTCTTGCGGAATGTCGTATCCCTGCGTGGATACGTAAAATACTGCGGCTCGCTACCAATTGTCTGGCGATGGTATTCAAACAACATCGGAGCTGTTTCTAGATTCCGCAGATTATATGAACGTACTGGTTCAATGACCGGCGAAGCTGCCAAAGATTCACTTACGCCTGTCCAAAGAAAAACGCAAGAAACAAGGGGTAATATTTTCTTCAAATTCATTTGCAAAATTTAACATTTTTCATACTGCGTATAATGCGAGTTGTTGCTGTGACGGTTAAATAATTGCCATTAATGCTTAAATATTTAATCGCCGCCACTATAATTGTTCTTAAAAAAAATTGAACCCATTTGTTCCAAATGGAACCTTTGGTTCCGGTTAAAAAAATATACAGAATAAAAAAAAGTTTAAAAAAAATTTAAACCTTTTTTGTCAAATTGTATGTTTTGAATAATGTTGAATGGGAGATATATTTATGAACATGGGAACTAAAAATTGGTTTGGCTTTGGTATGGCTACAGTTTCGCTAGCTTTGCTTGCGGGCTGTTCTGACTCGACTTCGCCCGTAAATGAATTCTACAATCAAATTCCGGATAGTATTCCCTCGATGGAAATACCTGGAGATTTGGCTAGTAGCGGAAGTATCGCGACAAATCCGAACGAAATCGCGACATCCAGCAATTCTGTAGAATCTACAGTAAACAGTTCCGGGAACATACCGACGAGTTCGCCAAACGTACCGGCCAGCAGCGCTGGAATCACATTTCAAAGCAGCAACAGCATCACCTCGCCCACTTCTTCGAGCAGCGTTTCAATATCTGTTGCAAACAGTTCTTCGGACAAAGTAGAACCGATTAACGACAATCCTTCCTCGGATCGCCCTGTTATCACTTATGGGGCTAGTGGCGCAACGGTTGCCAATGCCAGCAATTGTGTTACGGTCTCTGGCGGTACCGTCAAGATTACTTGCGGTGGCGAATACGATTTCAGCGGAAACTATAGCGGAAACGATGCACAGATACTCGTCAATACGTCAAAAACAGATACGACAGTCTATCTGAACATGAAGGGTTTAACGCTTACCAACACGGCTGACGCCCCGATTTACGTGCAAAAATCCAACAAGACGTTTGTGGTTGCGAAAAATAGCACGACAAACACGTTTACCGATGCAGCTACGAGAACCAAAACGTACTCTTATACGAACGATGCAGGCCAAGCCAAAACCGATACAACGGGCGCTTGCATTTATGCAAAAGACGACCTTACCATCAAGGGTGAAGGTACGCTTATCGTGAAGGCAAATTACAATAACGGTATCCACACGAGTAACGACTTGAGAATCAAAAACGGACTCATCACGATCAATGCGAAAAACAACGGTCTCAAGGGCAAGGGCTCTGTGGCGATTAGCGGCGGAACCATCAACATTACCACGACAGAAGGCGACGGAATCAAGAGCGATACCGACGACGCAACGGATTTGAAGGACGGCAAGGGTTCCATCGAAATCACGGGTGGCAGCATCACCATCACGTCTGCATTCGATGGACTCAGCGCAAATAACGCGGTGACAATTGCCATGGGCGACGCCAAAGATGCAGACAATGGCGAGGCCAAGGCTCCGACGCTTAAAATTACGACTGGCGGTGGACAGAAATGCCTCGGCACGAGCACCGGCGGCGGCAATGGCGGTCGCGGTGGTTTTGGCGGCGGATTCGGTATGGGTGGCAACTCCTGCTCCCCAGACTCCAGCATGAAGGGAATCAAGGCAGATTCGAGCATTGCCATTAGTGATGGCGTCATCGAAATCAGCAGCCACGACGACGGCATTCACAGCAGCGGCACCGTCACCTTCACCGGAGGCAAAGTGACCGTAAAGACGGATGACGACGGCGTCCACGCGGACAAGGCCCTCTATGTCAAGGACAATGCGAATGTGAGCGTTACCATGTCTTACGAAGGCATGGAATCCCCCGATATGAACTTTGAAGGTGGCATCACAAGCGTCATCACTACGGACGATGGTTGGAACGCGGCCGGCGGCACTAGCACAACGACCGGTAATACGGGCGGCAGAGGCGGCAGGGGCGGCGGTTTCGGTGGCGGAAGCACAGGCAATCTCAAGGTGACCGGCGGATTCCACTACATCTACGTAGGTACTGGCGATACGGACGGCATAGACAGTAACGGTGGTATCAATATTTCCGGCGGTGTCATCATCGTGGAATGCCGCATGAACGGCGGTATGGGCGGCATGGTAGATTCCGACGGTTCGACGACAATTTCTGGCGGCAAGTTGCTCGGCTTTGGCACGAACAATTCCGAAGAAGGCAAGCAGTACAGCGTGAATTTCACTGCCGACAACTATTACGGCACCTCTGAAATTGCGTTCAAGCCTAGCTTCTCCGGAAGCAAGATGGTTTCTAGCGTGGGTCAGCCCGCTGTCGTGAACAGTGTGAACGGCATGAACAAGACATGCTTCGGCGACAGCGCCGACAGATGCGTTTATACGAAATAAGCGGCAAAGCCGCTTATGAGTTACTAGTTAATAGGTACTAGTTACTAGTGATTCTTTCAGAAATGTCTAGTAACTAGAAACTTAGAACTAGTAACTAAAAAAAACGGGCAAAGCCCGTTTTTTTACATCCAGCCACGATCGGACGTACCGGTAATACCGCGAACCTTAAGGTCGAAGTCATCACGGTTGGTAGCAGCGTTCATGGCCGTTTCCAGCGAAATCTGGTCGTTCTGGTAAAGGTCCAGCAAAGCCTGGTCAAACGTCTGGCTATGGTATTGGATATGGCCTTCGGCAACAGCCTGTTCCACCATATCAATCTTGTCCTTATCCTGAATGTATTCCTTGATGGCACCTGTATTGACTAGGATTTCTGCGGCCGGAACACGCCCCTTGCCATCCTTTGTCGGCAAAAGACGAAGGGAAATAATGCCTGCCAACACTTCTGCGAGCAACAGACGCACTTCGTCGTGTTGGTGCGGCGGATACATCGAAAGAACACGGTGAATTGTTTCCACGGCATTCGTCGTATGGATGGTTGCAAAGACCATGTGGCCGGTATCTGCAGCGGTAAGCGCAATCTGCATCGTTTCAAGGTCACGGATTTCGCCCACGAGGAGCACGTCCGGGTCCTGACGGAGAGCGGCACGGAGCGCATTTGCGTAAGAAAGCGTATCTACACCGATTTCACGCTGCGAAATAATCGCTACGTTATCTTTATAAAGATATTCAATCGGGTCTTCGACGGTAATGACGTTGACAGATTCCTTCTGGTTGATATAGTCAATCATCGAAGCAAGCGTCGTCGATTTACCGGAACCCGTGGTACCCGTAACAAGCACAAGACCGCGCTTTGTAAGGGCCAAGTCGCGGATGACTTCGGGCAGATGAAGTTCTTCGAACGGAGGGATTGTCGCCTTGATATGGCGAATCACGACAGCAATTGTACCACGCTGGCGGAATACGTTGACACGAAAACGGCCCATGTCGCGGGCTCCCACGGCAAAGTCGCATTCCTTATTCGCTTCAAAGCGCTGTTTCTGGTCGCGATTCATGATGTCGTCCAAGAAGGAATCCATCATGGCGTTATCGATGCGAATATCAAAAAGCCTTTGTAAACGACCATGAATTCGGTAAACCGGCGGCACACCTACACGAAGGTGCAAGTCAGAGGCCTTGCGGTTCACCATTTCACGCAAGAGCTGTTCAATCCGAAGTTCAGCCATTTAAGCTTCTCCAAACTTTTCGCGGCAGAGTTTTTCTACTTCTTCCAGACGAGACTTGATTTCCGGATTATCCGGGTTCTTCTTTGCCAAATCCGAATAAATTTCTAGAGCCTTGTTATAGACGCCCTGTTCCATGTAAATATCCGCAAGAGTGGCCGTATTCAGGCTTTCATCCAAGTCGGCGGCACCGCGGGATAATGGAGCATCAGCGTTATCGATTAGGCTTGCTGTGACTTCGTCATCGGAATCGCCGGACATCAAATAATCAACGCCTTTATTGCTAGGTTCATCCGATTCCGGCAATGAATCGTCTTCGTCAAAGAGTCCCTTGAATGCATTGGAGACTTCGGAATCAATAGAATCCAAATCAGCAGAAGGTGCTGTTGCGGCAACTTCTTTTACGGGAGCTTCAACAGGCTGCTCAGACTGGTCAGCGACAAAATCGGCAGCGCCAACCAACTCGAGTGAATCTTCGGCTTTATCCGAAGTTGCGACTTCGGGCTTTTCTTCTGGCAAATCATCATCAGCTCCGAAGATGCTGTCGAAGGATTCATCGACACTCTCCTTGACGGATTCCTCTTCGATTTTAGCGCTGGTCGCTTCTTGGCTTAGAGATTCTTCAACAGGAGCGGCGGCAGCAAATCCATTCTTATTTTCTTCAGGCAACGAGAGATCGTCTTCGTTATCGAACATTGACGCAAACGCACCGCCCATTTCCTGGGCGACATTGCTGTCGTCCTTGGCGGGTTCGGCGACAGTTTCTGCAACTGTTTCCGTAGCTGAAGGCTCTGCAGTAGCTTCGGCGGACGCTGTTGTTGTTTCGTCGCCGAATAGCGCATCAAATGCACCATCGACGCTCACGGACAGGTCTTCAGAAATGCTAGAAGATTCTTCCGGTTGAGTGGCGACATTTTCAGATTGCGCAACAGTTTCTTCGGGTTGGGCAACTTCTTCCGGTTCTGCAAGGATCTGTTCAGTTTCAGCGGCGGGGGCGCTTGTTTCGGCAAGATTGTCTTCCACATCGGAGAAATCCATGTGCGTCGTCGGAATCACGCTTTCTTTGGTAGTTTCTTCCGGTTCGTCGCTTAGGCTGAAATCCGCATCGGCTGATTTTTCAAACAATCCGCCAAAAGATTCCTCATTGGAAAATTCTTCATTTGTTAATTTTTCGTCTGCGGATTTTTCAAACAGAGGTTCTGCTGCTGCAAGTTCTTCTGCCGGAGCTCCATTTGTTTCGGCAAAAGTCTCATTTGAAGATTCTTCCGCAGGAATATCTTCTAATGGAGTCTCTTCTAGCGGTGTTTCTGTTGTTGCAGTTTCCGCGACAGCTTCTTCTAGAGGCTTTTCTTCGGGAAGATCGTCATCCCCGAAAATCGAAGAGAACGCATCATTGACGTTTGTCGCCTTATCTTCTTCTTTTGTTTGGATTTCATCTAAACTAAGCTCTTCAAGAGCGGGTTCTTCGGTCGAAGATGCGACGTCGCCATCGGAAAAATCCATGTGAGTTGTCGGAATCGAGTTTTCTTCGATCGAACTAGTCTCAGTTGCAGGCGATTCGTCTAAACTAAATTCGGCATCAGCGGATTTTTCGAAGAGTCCACCTGAAGATTTTTCTGTATTGCTTTCTTCAGGAAGTTCGTCATCGCCCAAAAGCGAAGAAAATGCGTCATCGACGTTCGTTGCATTTTCTTCTTCATTTGTTTTTTCCGGAGTCGGGCTCCATTCGTCAATCGAAATGTTTTCTTCGGAAGGCTTTTCATCTAAAGATAAACTCTCCGCAGACAATTCCTCGGGAAGCTCATCATCGCCCAAAAGCGAAGAGAACGCATCATCGACGTTTGTTGCATTGCTTTCTGCATCGATTGGCTGATCTTCAATGTTGAACGTTTCTTCGGACTTGGGGGGGGCGTCTTGGCTTGGTGCCGGCACAGACGAGAACAGTGATGACGCAACAATGCCGGTTGCTGCGGCTGCGGCAGCTCCTTTCCCGTTCAATTCTGCTGTATCAAGATCGTCATCACCACCCAAAATACCTGTAATGGCAGAGGACACTTCGGATGTACTCAAAACGTTGCCATCGAAACTTGGATCTTGGATTTCTTCAGTGTTTTCGGCATTTTCACCCGATGCAGAATTCAAGGAATTCAACAAGTCGTTCATTGAAGAATCGTTTTCTTCATCGGCATTCGAAATAGAAGCTGCCAAATTAGCAAAGACATTTTCTTCGCCGTTCAGTTCGGCATTGGCAGCATCGGAATCCATGTCCATGGTGAACGAACTATCGTCGTCCATCGGAGGTGCAACCATTGCTGCCTGTTCTTCTTCTGTCAGGACATCGTATTCCTCTTTCCAGAATGGATCGAGCGGATCCATATCGTGAACACGACGGAAGCATGCATTGCGTTCGGCTATTTTTCCAAGTTTGTCATAAGACTCGCCCATCTTTTTATGAGCGGACAGACAGAACGGGTCCTTGGCAAGAACCTTCTTGTATTCAGAGATGCAGCCGGCAAAATCCTGTTGAATTGCCAGAATTTTCGCCCGAACCAACATTGCCGGAACATCGGACGGTGATGCCGCCAAAGCAGCATCTACGTGACTCAAAGCCGATTCAAACTCACCTGTAGCGAGTTCCATATCAGCAAGCCATGCAAGGGCCTGTGAACGACCTTTGTTCTTTTTTATCGTCTTTTTCAGAGAATCCAACGTTACAGCCATTATTTCTCCAATGGAAGAAGAATAGCTTCATCCGCTAAAAGTACAGGGATTCCTTCACGAACCGGATAGACTCGCGAACCGTCGGGAGTCGTAAGCGCTTCAGTCAAGGGTTCGGTAACCACTTCGCCAGCGACATTCTTGAGCGTGCCAGCCTTAATAGCATTGTTCAAAAGAGCGATGCATTCCGCTGCTGCCTCAGAAAGAGACATACGGGTTTCCGGGCAACAAAGAATACTTAACAATTTAGAATCGAGCATAATACCTTTTAAAAATGTTATTTCATAAAAAAAATAACACAATTTTTACAAAAAAGGGCGATTTTAACGAAGATATTTGAGGTTTACGAGGGCAAAATTGCCGTTTTTTCCGTTTCCTATGAGCAAAAACACGCACATACCCAGTTTATCGAGCCAGGTTATGTCGAAATTTTCGCGATAACCGGAGAAATTGGAGACCACGAGGAGCTCACGGCAGCCCGTACGGTTGCAGATATTTTCCATCTGCGAAAGCGAACCAAGGAGGTGCTGGCGGTTCTCGTCGCTGATGTTTTCGGGCTCGTTGCTCACGCAGCCGAGAATTTCGATGCCCGGAATCACGTTGTAGCTGTCGAACCAGTTGTTGAGGGAATCTTCGCGGCCACCAAGCAGAATAGAACGGTGGCGTTTTTTGGCAAAGATGCGGTAGAAATAATTTATCCAGAATGCAATGCGGCGCCAGGCAAGCAGGGCAAACGGGATAAAGAGGCTAGAACAAACAGAAAGTGCAATCCAATGGGATTCGTATGGTAAAATACGGATATCTTCATCCACAATGGGAGTTTGAGTAAAATAACGGAAAGCACAATAGCCACCGACTGTAAGCAAATTCAGCGGTATCAAATAACGCAAAAACTTTTCGCCTTTGAGGCTCGATTCCGTATATTCCCCACGGAACATGAGGAATACTAGATTCATGATGACGACCAAAACGGCAAGCCACCAGTCTTCAACGATATTGTTCTTGAAAAAGATGGGACGTTCCGAACAATCTAAGCACGGCAGGTTGATGAACGTTTCGTAACTAAAGAAAAACATCGTCCAAATGGCGATAACACCCGTATCCAAGAACATTTTCCAGAACTTAGGAATAAGGCGCGAGAACATGCCCACAAAAGCGGCGAACAAGATACCGAACGACACGAGAAAATTCGGGACAAAATAAAGGTCCTTGTGCTTTTTTACAAAGATGAGCATTGCCTTGTAGAAATCGACATACGAACCCCAACGGCGCGTGCGGCAACTTTGGCCTTTAAAATGCAAAATATTCGTGACTGGCGTGTAGTAATTGTGAAGCCCAATCTGCTTTGTGCGGAAACAGAGGTCCAGGTCTTCACCGTACATGAAGAAGTCTTCGTCAAAGCCGTTCAACTTTTCATAGACATCACGGCGAATGCAGAAGAACGAACCACTCACTGCATCGACTTCAATCATTTCGTCGGGATCCGCAAATGTCATGTTGTAACTTGCAAGCGTCTTGTTCTTCGGGAAAAGAGCAGCAAGGCCAATCGTCTTGGAAACGGCAGAAACAATCGTCGGGAACGAACGGCGGCAAGCCCACTGGAGCGAACCATCTTCGTTCAAGATGCGGCAACCGACCGTGCCTGCTTCCGGGTGTTCTTCCATAAACTTAAGCATTTCGCGGAAGGCGTTCTTCGAGATAATCGTATCGGGATTGATGAAGAACAGGTACGGCTTGGTCGCATGCTTTTCTGCGAGGTTACAGCCTTTACCAAAGCCCAAGTTTTCCTTGGAATCAAGCCATTCCACTTCAGGGAAGAAATTCTTGATTTCGGGAATTATCGGCTCGTTGGAACCGTTATCCAAAACGATAATTTGCGAATCAATTCCTTCGCATGCATCACGCACAGACTTCAAGCACGCCGGAATGAAATCGCAAGAGTTATAAGCAATGATAATGACGGAACAGGAAAGCATAGGTTAGTAGGAAGTAGGCGGTAGGAAGTGGGAAGTGGTTAGTGACATTGTCATCCTGAGCGAAGCCGTTAGGCGAAGTCGAAGGATCCAGAGCATTCCTAACTTAACTGGATCCTTCACGCTGCGCGTTCAGGATGACGAGATGCGCAGACCTAAGCGAGTCCCAATCGTAGTTTCAGCACGAGGAAGAATGCTTCGGAGATGATTCCTCCGCTCATCTTGGAAGTACCGCGAGTGCGGTCCGTAAAGACGATGGGGATTTCCTTGACGCGGAGGCCCTTCTTCCAAATTTTGAACGTCGTTTCAATCTGGAAGCAATAGCCGTCGCTCTTCATCTTGTCAAGGTTCAAGGCCTGCAATGCTTCACGGCGGAAGCACTTGAAGCCGCCTGTTGCATCGCTAATCGGGAGGCCCGTCACGATGCGGGTATAGACATTTGCACCGTAGCTGAGAATAAGACGTCGGAGGTCCCAGTTCACTACGCTGATGCGGCGGTTCTGATAACGGCTGCCGAGCACGAGGTCCGCATTTTCGGCGGTTTCCAAAAAGCGGTTCAGGTCTGTCGGCGCATGGCTAAAGTCGGCGTCCATTTCGAACACGCGTTCGTAATCTCGTTCGAGCGCCCACTTGAAGCCCATCACGTACGCAGAACCCAGTCCCATCTTACCCTTGCGGCGGAGCAAATGGATTCTAGGATTCTTGTCTGCTTCGGCTTGGACAAGGTCGCCCGTACCGTCCGGGGATCCGTCATCCACCACCAAAATTTCCAGACATTCATTCTGTTCCAAAATGGCCGACATGATAAGAAGAATATTCTCCTTCTCATTGTAGGTCGGAACAATAACCAAACTCTTAGGGAACTCCATTAAATACCTCACTATAACACAAATCTAACACAAATTACAAATCGCCTATCGTCTCGGAAACAGGATATGTTCGTTTTTTATTGCCATTCATCATTTCACCGAGGAGGCCCAACGAGAAAAACTGGACACTCATAATAAGCGAAAATGCACCGGCCAACAAGAGCGGACGTACATGCATCGCCCCCGTCTGGATCCATTCATAGCCAAAATAGCCACAAACGCCAAGGCCAAAGAGCATAAGCAAGAGTCCGATAAGGCCAAAGAAATGGAGCGGCTTCGACGAAAAACTACGCATGAACATCAGCGAAACAAGGTCGAGAAATCCGCTCACCAAGCGGGAAACGCCGTATTTGGAAACGCCATGGACGCGAGCGCGGTGCGCCACCGGCATTTCGGTAATGCGGAAGCCCTGCCACTTGGCCATCACTGGGATAAAGCGGTGGTAGTCGCCGTAAAGCTGGATAAAGCGGACCACGGAACTGCGGTAAGCTTTGATGCCGCAGTTAAAGTCGTGCAGACGCTTGCCGCACACAATCGAGACTGTCAAGTTGAACAGCTTGGACGGGAGCGTCTTGTGCCACGGATCGAGGCGGCGAATCTTCCAGCCGGAGACGAGATCATAACCGCTTTCGAGAATCTTGATCATCTTCGGAATTTCGAGCGGGTCATCCTGCAAGTCGCCGTCCAGCGTGGCGACGTACTTGCCGCGCGCTTTGGAAAAACCAAGAGCAAGTGCAGCAGCCTTGCCACAGTTGAACTGGAAACGGAACGCGTTTACCGAAGAGCCCGGCTTAGCGCTATATTCCTTGGCGAGCCCCTCCACCACTTCCCATGTGTTGTCGCGGCTACCATCGTCAATGACGATAACCTCGAACTCCATGCCTGTCGGTTCGATGGCCGCCCAAATTTCCTTCATCAACTCCGGAAGATTTTCACTTTCTTCCTTAACAGGGATCACCAAGCTCAAATCCATTGCAAAACCTCGAATTTAGTTGGCTGCTGGAGCCGGTTCCGTCGGCGTGCTCGGGGCCGGTTCTTCATCGACTTTCAGCCCGTCCGTGATAGCCTCAATCTGCTGGAGGCTCATGGCAAGGCGGCTACGCCCCGGAGCGTCATAAGACGGGATGTTTTCCAGACCGCGGTTCACAACTTCGAGCGCCTTGTCCTTCATGCCTGCAGAGGCATAGACATAAGAAGCAGCCCAGTAATTGCGCCATTCTCTCGGGAACTGGTACATGCCGAGTTCTAGATATTTTGCCGCATCTGTCGCAATGCGTTCGACTTCGGCCTTGTCGGCCTTGGTAAACGGCTTTTTCGAGATGAGGGAGTTCATCTTTTCACGGGCGTCGAAGGAAATCTGCAAGTAGAGCGAAACGTAGCTGCTGAGCAAGCGTTCCGTTTCAGAGTTGATGAATGCGGTACCGTCGCCAAGGCCACGGAACTTATAAACACTATCGATGAGGGCTGCGGTCATCTTCGCGTCGAAAGAATTCGGACGCGGCGTGAGGTCGCCTTTCACAAGGTTATAGACCATGCCTTCCTGGACCATGTACTTTTCGAGGCCCATAAAGTTGGACATACCGACCGTCGTAGAAATTTCAATCGGCTTGTCCATGTTCTGCAATGCGAGATCAATGACAAGTTTGTGCTGTGTAAGCATCATGCCGCCACGGTTTCTCTTGGCCCAATCCAAGAATGCATCCCAGACCTGGTAATTTACCTTGAACTGGAGAAGCTTTGCGGAATCTGCCGGAGATAAGTTGCCTGCGGCTTCCATCTGGTCGATGCGTTCCTTGAGCTTCGGTTTGAGCGTTTCGGCTCGACGAACCCAAGTGGAAACCTGGTGGTTCGGGTTGCTGGCGCTGCTGTTGTCCAGCACCATATCGCTGTCGATGGTTTCCTTTGTATAAGAAAGTTTGAGAATCGGCTCGTTCACGAGCATCTGCTTGATGTACCAGTCCGTATTGCCCAAGGAGAGGTTCACCACGCGAACGTCCTTGCGGACTCCAGCGACTTCCTGTGCAAACCACAGCGGGAACGTGTCGTTATCGCCGTTCGTAAAGAGAATGGCGTTCGGGCGGCAGCTGTTGAGGAGATTGTAGGCGTAATCCCACGGAACCCAGAGGCCGGAACGGTCGTGTTCCTTGTAGTTGGAAATGCAAGGAACGAGGAAGGATACGAGCACGAGGGCGGCTGCAATCGGAGATGCAAAAGCCATTGTCGATGCGGTTGTCGCGGCTAGCAATACGAGAATGCCAGCACCGATACCGTAAATCATGCTCATGAAAATAAATGCCGGAGTATAGAAGTAGTCACGTTCACGAACTTCCATGTGGACTGCTTCGGGGAACGGTGCACGCTGACCAAAACGGGCGAAGTTTTCTTCAATCTTTTGCCAGTTTTTCCATGCCGTCGTGTTTTCGGCATCGGAAATTTTCTTTTCGAATTCGGCAATTCTCGAAGCCGGAGCATTGTTCATGCGAAGTCGTTCAATGGCAATCTTCGAGAAATCGATTTTCTGGCGAAGGTCAATTAATTCGTTCGGATCCGGGAGAGACGTAATGCCAGCGCCGGCGCTGTTCAGGTCGGCCACGTTGCGGGTCATGACATTCACCCAGTAATCATGGTCGCGCTGTTCCATACGTGTGCCATCGGCAAAGTTGATGTAGAACAAAAGACCGAGCGAGCATAGTGCATAAAGTGTCGAAATGAAAATGCCAACATGCTTGTTGCGCTTATAGATGTACACGCAAGTTGCAATAAGGAGACCGTTAAACAGCAAGAAGAAGAAGAGCTGCATAAAGGTGTCATCACCCATGAACGACATTTGCGTCGGGAACTTAAAACCAAGACGTTCGATGGGTTCGTTCTCGGAGGCATCAAATGTATAGACTCCATTGGCGTAATTCACGCCACCCACCTTGTAAGGCAAGTATTGAGCCATCTGGTAACCGCCATAACTCATGCTCGGGAACGAAAGCACCTGATGAGCGAGCTGCGAACGGCGGTAGAACGCACGAGAAATCATGCTTTCGGAACCGTACTGTTTGCGTTCAATGAACGCGTTGAAAGCATTCCAGTTCTTTCCGTCGAAGAGGTTTCCAAGCTGGAGGTTGCCCTGTTCATCGCGGATGTTGAGTTCTGGGTCGTTTTCGTCAATCGTCGGGTTGAGTTCCGAACGGATAGGAATGTAAAGGTGCGTGCTGTAACCGACTAATGCAAAGAATGCGAAGGCGAGAGAAAGCTTAAACGCGTTATTCACTCTTGCCGGGAATGCTGCTTTAATTGCGGGTACGAAGACAACAAGAGCAAGGGCGAAAACGCAAGTAAGTGAAATTTCGATAAATGCAGACACCATGTAAATCACGGAGCAGAGAAGCGTACCCGTAATCCAGATAGGAATGCGTTCGACAATCTTTTTCGGCTGAGCCACAAGGAGCAACACGAACACGGCCGGGACCGTAAGCATCGTGTAAAGGTGGGCTCCCACGCCAAGGAACGCGATATAGCAGATGAAGATGAGAATCTTGTCGCTCCCCTCTTCATCGCGCTTGTTGTACCACACCAAGCCGAGGTAGGAGACTAGCATCAAGATGAGCATGGCGACGCCATAGACTTCTGCTTCGACGGCGTTGAACCAGAACGTGTCGGAGAACGTGAGGAGGAATCCGGCCACAAGAGCGGCGGTGCCAAGCACGAACGTACGCATCTTGTCCGAAATCTTTTCGGCAAGGGAATCCGTCTTGAGAACGGTTGCCAAAAGTTCCCAGGCAAATAACGCCGTCACATAGACCGTTGCAGCAGAACTCACCACGGAGATGTAGTTCACGCGCTTTGCAATTTCACCTACGAACGGCAAAAGGAGAATCACCGCACGAGCAAAGAACACGAAGAACGGCGTTCCAGGAGGATGCGGAATGCCAAGCGTGTTGGCGCAAGCGACGAACTCGCCGCAGTCCCAGAACGAGACCGTCGGAGCCATCGTCAGCATATAGACAATCAAGGCAATAAAGCCAGCGATTCCAGCAAAAATGTGCTTATACCATTTTTCATTAATTTTCATAGTGCTTAAGCATCCTTCTTAGTAGTGTTAGCAACCATACCACGCTTTTGAACGATTCCGGCAAGCATGCCGTTCACGAAAGAACCCGAAGAGTCCGTGCTGAACTTTGTGGCAATTTGGACCGCTTCAGAAATGACGACCTTCATCGGGACATCAGGAACATACAAAAGTTCGACCATCGCGATGCGGATAACAATCCTGTCGAGCATTGCCATTCGTTCAATACCCCAGTGGGCAGAGCATGCTTCGATTTCGGTATCGAGTTCAGCCTTGTGGGCCTGTACCAAATCGACAAGCTTCATGCCGTATTTTTTCATTTCATCTTGGAGAGGCTGGGCATCCAAGACACCCGGGAGCGCCTCGCCCGCCGTAGAACCCGCGATTTCCATTGCATAAAGTAACTGCATGGCGAAAACGCGAGCAGGCCTAAAACTTACTTGAGCCATAATTATTTACCAATCTGCTTGTAAAGATTTACCATTTCCACTGCGGTCCTCGCCCAGTTACAACCGAGGTTACCAGCCTTGAGACCAGCGCGGTTCATCGCCTGATCAACCGTGTCCGTCGTGAGGATTCCGAGAATCACTGGAATCTTGCCTTCGGCAGCAAGAGCAGCAATACCACCCGTCGAAGAATTCACCACTACGTCGTAGTGTCCCGTTTCGCCACGGATAACGGCACCGAGGGCAATCACGGCATCGTACTTGCCAGAATCCACAAACCTGCGACAGAGGCCAGGCAGTTCAAAAGCACCCGGCACATGCGCCACGGCGATATCATCCGAGGCGACGCCGAGCGTTTCAAGTTCGCGGACGGCACCTTCGAGGAGGCGGTCAGTCACCACTTCGTTAAAACGGGCAACGGCAATTGCCACCTTCATCTTGGAACCATTGAGGGAATTTTTGAATTCTTTCATCTTACTTTCCTTCATCTAAAACTTCGGCTGCACCGTGATCTGCGTTGTCGAGATGGAGCTCGTGGCCCATCTTTTCTTTTTTGGTGCGCAGGTAAAAACGGTTGATGTTGTTGGGCTTGATTTCTATCGGAACGCGTTCCACAATTTTGAGACCGTAAGCGGAAATGCCAGAAATCTTGCTCGGATTGTTCGTGAGGAGTCGCATTTCGCGCACGCCGAGGTCAGCAAGGATTTGTGCGCCTGTACCGTACTGGCGTAAGTCGGACTTGAACCCGAGGTGCAGATTCGCCTCGACCGTATCCATGCCCTTTTCTTGCAGTTCGTAAGCGCGCAGCTTGTTGCAGAGTCCGATGCCACGGCCTTCTTGACCGCGCATGTAAAGGAGCACGCCACCGTGTTCGCCGATGAATTTCATCGCCGCTTGCAACTGGTCGCCGCAATCGCAACGGAGACTTCCAAAAATATCGCCTGTAAGGCATTCGCTGTGGACGCGCACATAAACCGGCTTACTGAAGTCCGGATTGCCGGCAACCCAAGCCACATGTTCGACACCGTCAGTCGAACTCTTGTATGCATAAGCGGTAAAGTCACCATACTTGGTCGAAACATGCGGTGCGGCCACGCGCTGCACGAGTTTTTCCGTTCTCAGACGGTAATCAATCAAATCCTTGATGGAAATAATCTTGAGGTTAAACTTCTTTGCGACTTCCTGCAATTGCGGCATACGAGCCATCGTGCCGTCGTCGTTCATGATTTCAATCAACGCGGCAGCCGGCTGAAGTCCAGCGAGTTTGGCAAGATCGACCGCGGCTTCGGTGTGGCCTGCACGGCGGAGAACGCCTTCTTCTTGCGCATAAAGCGGAGAAATGTGACCCGGACGGCCAAAGTCGCTTGGCTTGGATTTCGGATCAGCAAGAGCGCGGATGGTTGCCGCACGGTCGTGGGCAGAAACGCCCGTGGTGCAACCTTCGAGTTTATCGACCATAACAGTGAACGGAGTCCCGAGCATGGACGTGTTTTCGGCTGTCTGGCGAGTCAAATTCAATTCACGGCAACGCTTGATCGGGAGCGGACAGCAAAGTACGCCTCGCCCCTCATGGAGCATAAAATTCACTTTTTCGGGAGTAATCTTTTCGGCGGCGATAATGAAATCGCCTTCATTTTCACGGTCTTCGTCATCGACCACAACCAAGAACTTTCCGTTCCTGAAATCTTCAATGGCCTCTTCAATCGTATTAAGCAAGGTCACGTTCCTTTAGATAGTTTTCAATATATTTGCCCAGCATATCGACTTCCACATTTACCACGGTGCCAGGCACCCAGTTCCTGAGATTCGTGCGGGCTAAGGTATCGGGAATAATGCAAACGCGGAGGTAATCCTCCCCTTTTTCGGCAACAGTCAAGCTAATGCCGTTCAGGGAAATGGAACCACGGCGAATGACATAGCGGCGCAAGTCCGCCGGAAGCGCCAAATCGACTTCGACACCCGTTTCGCGCGGGGTAACGCGCAAAACTTCGGTAGTGCAATCGACATGCCCCATCACAAAATGACCGCCCATAAAGCTATCGGCACGGCAAGGATACTCGAGATTCACGAGATCCCCGACTTTTGCCTGCTTAAAAGACGTATTCACGACGGTCTGGTGCATGAGACAGAACGTCGCTTCGTCATCGGTACAGTTTTCGACCGAGAGACAAACACCGTTATTGGCGATGCTGTCGCCTAGTTTGCTGTTTTTAAAGAATCCTGGCGACTTCACGCGCATTGTAAGCGCGTCTCCCCTATTTTCAAGGGAAATGATTTCACCAGTTGCTTGAATTATACCCGTAAACATACGCGGCAAAATATAGAAAAAGGCGAGAGCCGCGCCAACGCAAGTATTGCGTTGGCATGGCCGAGCCGCACTATATGCACTCCAAAGGAGTGCCATTTAGCATTTTAGACGAGAGACGACAAACACCCATAAAGCGAGTGATGCACGAAAATTCATTTTCGTATATCCGAGCCGAAGGGTGTTGCACGAAGTGCAAATGCATAAGCTGAGAGTCGCGGCCAAATTCATTTGGACCGAGTGAAGCCGTCAAAAGTAGGAAGTAAACTACTTGCTATTCCTTACGCAGCGGATTCGCTCCGTAGCATAACCATAAGAGTACACGTACCCATCACCATAATAATCCCAATTCCATCGTTTGATGATAATGCTTTGTGGTCTAATATGATCTCGACCATTTGGAGGCCAGTAAACCCAAAAACCAGCATAAGATCCTAATGCATCATTAGGCTTAATATCAAGCCCTGTTTTATTAGAGCCGAAAAAATAGAGCATCCAAACATCCACAGTTTTAACAGCTTCAGGAAATTCATCGAACGTGTTAACATAATCAATAAGTTTTTCCCATTCATACTCCGTAGGTACATGCCATTCTTCGGGACACAAGGAATCAACGCTCCTATACTGATCGGACGTATATAAGTATATACCATTTGAATCTGGACTTGTTTTATAACGTAGGTCATCCGCCATCCAAGTTTGAGTACCGATAACGACAGTACGATATTCTTCGCCATCGCGTTCATCTACAACCTTTCCATATTCTCCCGAAAAACCATAGAATTGAGCAGTATCGTTAATGCAACGAACAGCGGTTTTAAAAAGTTCTTTATCGTCCCAATAATAATCCCTATAACAATGATTGTGTTTCCTTTGGGTGTCAAAACCATAATTACGTTCGAAACAAAAAAGGAGTCCATAATCTTTTTCTTCGAACGTCGTATCACTGGCAGACCATACGTAAGCTGCTAAATTATTTTTTTCAAACTTCTTTTCGTATTTATACCCCGCCAATGTAGGCGAAAAACCGATTTTATTTAAATCAAAACGTTCGTTATCGAAAGAATGCGCTATATGCATCATTTCTTCATACTCACCCCTAGTGGGAAGATGCCACCCATCGGGGCAAACGACTTGGGCTTCATTCCATGTGTATAACCGTCCTTGAATTTTGCAACCAATTGAATCATTTCTAGGACACTCGCTATTTTCTGTAGCAAAGTTCAAATTTTGAGCGAACCATTTAGTTTTTCCAATGTTTGCCGTTCTATAAATTTGTCCATCACGCAAATCCGTGTATTCTCCGTAAGAAAAACTCGAATTGATGTTTTCATAATACTCATAAGAACTAGAACTCTTTACAACGCTACTGGACAAAGATAGGCTAGAAGAAGACCGTTTCTGCGAAGAAGAACTTGCTTGTGATGATGAACTCTTTTGTGTGGAAGAACAACTTTTTATCAAAATTTTTTCGGACGAACTGCTTTTAGATTTTGATGTAGAATCATTCGATGATGCAATCGAATCTGAAGAATCTATGCTACTGTTGGAAATTTCACTTTCAATATCGTCACTAGGCTTTGTCGAAGAAGAATCATCACCGCACGCAACAAGCATTGCCATAAAAATTCCACACATCAAAAAACGCTTCGCAACATTTTTTACTGATATCATAAATTTATCCATGTTTATAAAAAATCTATTAATATAGAAAAATAAACTACGATGTTGACACGTTTCTAAACCAAGTCAATCTCGATACGCTCATGCGTATTCCCGACTCCTATTCGGAAGTTGACGATACCGGCGAAGCGGATTTGGCATTCCGCGTAAATGTTTCGACTGGCGCCCCGATTCTCGTCGGAATCCTGCTGGAGCACAAATCAGGCCGCGACCCCATAATCTTCGACCAGATCTCCAAATACATCTATTCCGTCATGAAGATTCAGGACAAGAACCGTATATTCAGCGGAATCCCGACAATGGCGATAATATTCTACAACGGACGTGATAACTGGAACCCGCTCAAGATTCTCGAAAAGTCCTATCCGGATTACTTCCGCGGAAAAGTGCTACCGTTCCAATGTACGTTCGTCAACATGGCGGACATTCCCGACAGCGACTGCCTCGCCTGCGAAGATATCGCAACCGGCATGGGCATAATCGCATTGAAGTACGCATTCAACAAGAACAAGCTGCTGGAACTGTTACCGCAGTTCTGCAAATTCTTGAATAAAATGCCGCAACACGAGGCCTCTTGCCTGCTTGAAAAAACAAGTATATATTTAATGGAGTATTTAGGCAAAGATTTCCTAAAGGAGCTGAACATGGCGTTCGTAAGCATCGGACAGAAATACGGTTTCGTAAGCATTGGCGACCATTTTCGCCAGCAAATGGCGGAACAACTCGACAAGGAACGTCAACAATTCGAGAAAAAACTTGCCGATGAACATAATAAGCTGAATAAGGCCGAAGAAGAAAAAATTAACACGGCTAGAAAAATGGTAAGTGACAAAAAACTAACCATTGAAGAAGCCTCGGCATACTTCAAGCTATCCAAAGAAGAAATTATGGGAAAATAAAAAAAATTATCGGATAATACACGGTCAGCACATCGGGGCTAAAGCGACTCTTCTCAAAGTTCATTTTTCACACAGCGTACTGAATGCGGATACATTTTTGTGTTCGTACTCGTGCTGTAATTACCAAATTTCAGAGATTCTTCGTAACTCATAGGACGGTAAAGAACACTTACCGTTTTAACACTATCGGCACCAACTTCGGTAGAAGTCCACCAAGAGGAATATCTTATAGCACTACCTTGCAATCTCATAATAGAAGCATTCGAAGCTTTGTTATCCATAGCATTGAACATTTCCAACCATTCATTAGCAGTGGGGAGCCTCCAGCCATTCGGGCAAAAGTCCTCTTTCGACGCTTCATCCCAATAAAAACGAGCCGTATCCGCTTGCAAATTATCAATCATCCAATACAAACCTGCTACTTTTGTAGTGCGATACTCCTTATTGTCGCGAGAATCCTTCAAAATAAATTCATTCAATTTCCATTGATTTGAATTGCAAACATACTCAAAAATAGCCCCCGCCTTGACAAGCCCATTATTTTCGGATCCACAAAGTCCACATTCTTCTTCAACTTCTAAGGGATAACGCCATTTTCCATGATCGCATACATACAATTTACCCGTTGTCGCATTATTAATTCCACGGTAATCGGTACTATCGCAATCCTGCTTGTAAGCATTCACCTGAAGATCGCTAGCCCGCACCCAATTAATTTCGCTTGTGAAGCCTTCACGCCTATCAGTGCAAATAAAATAATTAGCAACAGTACTCAGCGAATCCTTATTTTTCGCGACAACATTGAAAGAATCCCTGCTGCAAGGCCCAATGCCATAATCATCTTGCCAGAACTTGTAAAATGCCTCTTTATAATCCAAATAATTCAAGTCAAAATCTCTTTCAAGTCGTTCAAAAGCAGATCGTACAATCACATCGCCATTCAATCGCTCTAAAGTCATTTGATACGCACAATCCGCCAACTTGGTCGTCGCTTCACCAAAGTTCCCCTCTTTTTCATAAACGTCTAAGAGCGAATCCGCCACCAAGGAATCAGGCACACAAGAATGTGCGATTGCAGAAATAGCCGCCGTTTCTTCTGGCGTTTTCGCTGAAGAAGAAAGCAAACTTTCATCGTTTTTTGTATCGAGACGGCTCACAACAGAATCCGAAGAACAGCCCACAAAAGCCACACAAAATAAAATGTGAAGAAGAACTGTCCCAAAGAAATAAATTCGCTTGTCCATACACTTAAATATACCCAAATTTATTTCTTCCATTTAAAATGAATTAAAAATTTACTCGTGTCTAATCCGGATAATACACAGTCAATACATCGGGGCCGATGACGGCAGATTCTTTAGCGACAAGGCCTGCGGGCAATTCGGGGTATTCAAGCCCATATTTCACGGCACCTTGTTCAATAAGCTGGTCCAGTTTTTCATCAACAGAAGTGTCGGTAGAGCGCCACAGATCAAGGCGATTCCACAAAGGCTGCGAATTTTGTGACTGCGCGCCCGCCACACCATTAAAAAGTTCGTGTGCTAGACCTGCACCCGGCTCCACCATCAAACGGTGCATCCCGCGAGCAGACAAATCATCAATCATTTTACGCCAGTTTTCGGCAAATGTTTCGTGATTTAAAACGATTGCGTCCGGCAAATTCGGTTGCGCTACGCACGAAAACACCAAAGTTTTTGATATTTTCGACGAGAACGCCACAAAATGCGTAACTTCGTAAGCAGTAAATTCGTGATGCCCCGCCCAAATAATCTTTACAGGGTTGTTTCCCTGGGCATAGCGCACGTTTAAGCTCGGATTGTCGGCAAGAAGCGTCCCTGCACCAACAAGGACAGCATCGCTCATTGCTCGGAGTTCGTGATTCCAGCAATTTGCGCCTTGCTTTGTGATTGCAATCGGCAAATGCGATCCTTGCGCATCTACGCAGCCCATGAATCCGTCTTGCGAAACAGCGGACTTGATTTCAACAAACGTACGTTTAGTGCGCACAAAATAATCGTACGCTTCAAAGAAACGCTCGACTTCACGGAAAACTTCGTGACCTTCGCCTTTGCGCAACGCAATGTCTTCGGGCGACATTCTTCGAAATTCAAGAATGCGGCAGCCCGTAGGCGATTCGGCTTCCGTACTTTCGTCAACGCAGGCGCAAATGCAAGCTTCTACACCTTCATGTACTTCGATGCCGGCCTCTTCGAGAATCTGGCGAGACTTTCCATGCACCACAGGATTCGGGTCGGAATGGGCAAAATAAACTTTCTGGATTCCTGCTTCGATAATTGCCTTGGTGCAAGGCGGCGTTCTCCCGTAATGGCAGCACGGCTCCAAAGTCACAAAAATAGACGCACCGCGGGCGAGTTCACCGGCATCGCGTAAAGCCATCACCTCGGCATGAGCGCTTCCGGGGCGCTGCGTGCGTCCCTTCCCCACTACAATTCCGTCTTTGACAACGACAGCTCCTACCGCCGGATTGGGGCGGCTCTCGCCTATCGCAAAGAACGATTGCAGCAAGGCGTACTGCATGTAGTTTGTGATTTCGGGAGTCATAAGAGAATCCGCTCTGAATGACGTTTCAAGACTTTACTGGATCCTTTCCCCTAAGGGGTCAGGATGACGAATCCAGAAAGCAATTACTTCTGCGGCAATGCCATGATTCCGCCGTCGATATTGAACACGCGGGTGTAACCGTTCTCGACGAGGAACTTCGATGCTGCCATGCTGCGCTTGCCACTGCGGCAATAAATCAACAAATCTTTGTCCTTCGGGAATTCGCTCAAGCGTTGAGGCATTTCCTGAAGCGGAATGTTGACGGCAGATTCAGAAGCCATGCCCTTTGCCACTTCAGCCGGCGTACGGACGTCAATAAGGACCGCACCGGCCTTGTGCATTTCCAAAGCCTTAGTCCAATCAATCGTCGTAATCGGAGCTACTTTCTGTTCAACAACGGTAGCTGCTTGCTGAACAACCTCTACCTTTTTTGCAACAGCCTGCGGCTTGGGTTCTTCAGAAGAATTGCAGGCGGTTGCAAGCATCATTGCACAAAAAGAAATAGCCAGTAATTTGTTCATTTATAAAACTCCTTGGAATTCTTTTTTTAATAATAATAAATAAAAGTTTAGTCATCGTTCATCTGGGCGTCGATAAATTCGAATGTTTCACGGTAAGCTTTATCGCGCACATCCTTGCGTGAAAGGTACAAATCGTGAAGACCTCCAGCAATCGACCGGGTCGTCACGTTTTCGCCTAAATTCGGAGCCCATTCTTCGATTTGTTCCACATTCAGGACCCCGTCGCAGCGCAAATAGTCATCGTTCCATTCATCGCTTTTAGTAGAACAATCGCTACGCATGACAAGTACCGGAACCTTGATGTCCAGTTTAGAATGGACCCGGCTTTGTGCTTTCATTACAGCGCGGAGCCAGCCAAGATATTGAGTTGGACGGAGGTCCGTTTTAACAGTTTCGTTATATTCCCATTCGCCTTTACCGCTTTTAAGTAATGCGTGGGTGTAATTCGGGTCGCCAGCCGGCCCAACCGAGAACTCAGGCATGAACAAAGCAATATCGGAAGCCAAAGGTAATCCGATTTTACGCACGAACCAGTTGTAATTCATATCCAGGAACGGGCTGTTTAAAACAAGTGCCGTAAAAGATTCGTCGCTACGGTCATGCATGTAAAGTGCAGAAATCAAACCACCCAGAGAATGTCCTATAATCACAAATGGAATATGTTCCGCCTCTTCGTAGTCATCGACGGCAATCTTCTTGCTGAGTTCTACAGCCGCATCCAATTCGGCATAGTATTCCTTGACATTGCGCATGTCACCACGCGGTTCATCCGACACGTAAGAACGACCGTAATAGTGCAAATCTATAGCGAAGAATGCAAAGCCCGCTGAATCGGCTTTTTCGGCCAATTCCTTTTGGAAAAAGTAATCGTTGTAACCATGAACGTATAAAACAATTCCACGCAAGCTTACATTATCCAGCGAATCCGCACGCGGAGAGCTATTGAACGGATATTCGATGAGTGTCGAATGGAACACCTGATGGCTGTCAGGGCTAGTCTCAATCGGATACGCTTTAAAGGGCTCGCCAAGTTCCATGTCGGTCTGGACATGCGCCAGCGATTTTTCGATAATATCCGGGTCAACGTCAATCTTCGAAGTACAGTCCAACTGCACATCCCGCATGGCTTCGGCATTGGCAAAATAAACATAAACCGCCGATGCGATAAAGAGCAACACCAGCGGAATAATCATGATGATTATTTTCGTTTTCTTCATGCTTACATAATACAAAAATCAGAAGCCGATGATTTTACGAAAGGGCCGCAACAACGTCTTTTGCGACCTGCGACGGATTCAAATGATTCTTCTCGCAGAGTTCGGCAAAGCTTACCTTGTCATAAAATTCCTTGGAAAGCCCGCGTACAAGTACCTTCGCGTTCGTCTCGGCAAGAGCCGTCGCCACTTTTTGGCCGAAGCCGCCTTCGACAACGCCATTTTCGAGCGTCACGAATACATCGTGACTCTTTGCAAGTTCCTGCAACATCTCCTTATCGACGCCGCTTGCATAACGCGGGTTCACAAGAGTCGCATCGATACCGTCGCGACGCAGTTCCAGCGCTACTGCAGCGGCACGCTGGTAGAAATCGCCAAGGCCAATCAAGGCCACCCGGCTACCGCGATGGACAATTTTAAACTTGTTCAGAACGGAGTAGTCCTTCTCGAAAATATCGCTCCTATGGTGTACGGCGTTCGGAATGCGGATTGCCACCGGATGTTCTGTCTGGTCAATCGCCCAGTCCGCCATCGTCTTGAATTCTTCGACGCAGGTCGGGCACAAATAAACTAAGTTCGGAATGTTCGAAAGCATCGGGATATCGAAAATGCAAAGGTGTGTCGTATCGTTCATGCCGTCTGCACCCGACATCGTTACAAGAATTGTAGCGGGATTATTGTTCGCACACAAGTCTTGCGAAAGCTGGTCGTAAGTACGCTGGAGGAACGTACTGTGAGTGCTATACACAGGCTTTGCACCGCCCTTTGCAAGCCCGGACGCTAACGCCACCGCATGTTCTTCGGCGATGCCCACGTCAATGTACTGCTTGCCCGCCTCTTTGCGGCGGGCCGGATAAAAGCCAATCCCCGCTGGAACCGCAGAATGAATCACCACGACTTTCGGGTCGCTCTTGATTTTCGCTATGAGGTAAAGTCCGAGAATTTCGCCATAGCTTTCGCCACTGCCCCAGTTGATTTCGCCCGTTTCGATGTTGAACGGTGCCGCCCAATGCCAGCCTTCGCGGTTCTGTTCGGCATATAAATAGCCACAGCCTTTTTGCGTATGGATATGCACCACGACAGGACGTAGCGTATCTTTAACGGACTTAAATATTTCAATGAGCGATGCAATATCGTTACCTTGTTCCAAGTACTTGTAATCAAAGCCAAGCGACTTGAAATAATTGTTTTCGGACTTTCCGTTTGTCGCACGGAGTTCCGCCAAGGACTTGTAAAGCCCGCCATGGTTCTCGGCGATGGACATTTCGTTATCGTTTACGACCACGATAAAGTTCGTGGCGTATTCACCGGCGTTATCGAGACCTTCGAACGCTTCGCCTCCGCTCAAGGAACCATCGCCAATTACAGCAATCACATTCCCCGACTCACGCAACACATCGCGTGCGGTCGCAAGGCCTAGCGCAAGGCTTACCGACGTAGAAGTATGCCCCACCATGAAATGATCATGTTCACTTTCGATCGGTTCCGTATAGCCCGTCACATCGCCATAATGATCCGCATCCAGGAACGCCTGGGCGCGACCCGTGAGCATCTTGTGGCTATAGCTTTGGTGGCTCACGTCATAGACAATCTTATCTTTCGGGGATTCAAAAACATAGTGGAGCGCAATTGTCGCTTCGACAAAGCCGAGGTTCGGCGCCAAATGACCGCCACGCTTGGAAAGTTTTTGGATGATAGCCGCACGCATTTCGGCAGCAAGCTGTTCGAGACTCTTGATGTCCAACGCTTTCACGTCGGCAGGGGACTTGATATATTCTAACATTGAGGAACCGTTTTGAAACTTTTTTTGAATTTAATATATACAAAAAAACTCTTGAGTTTATTATTTCTCAAGAGACTCTTTTTACAGGTGTAAACAAGGATTTTATCCCCAAAAATGCATACTTGCGGAATGCACCGATTATTTTGTACCGCCTAATTCCATATGTAAATTACAGCACGTAAAACGCAAGATACAACGTAAATGCGATAAAGATAATGGCGATAGGCACCAGGAACCAGAAGCACAAGAAGCCGACTTTCAAATCGTAGAAGAACATCTTCCAGCGGCCGCGTTTGGTCTTGCAAATTTCGGTGCGGCATTCGGGGCAGATATTGCCAATCTTGTTGCGGACGCGAATGGCAAGATTTCCCTGCAAAGGGGACATTCCGACCTTGTCGTTAAACTCTTTCTTACAAATTGAACATGAAGTCTGCATGCAAAGAATATAGTAAATAGAACGTCAGCTATGAGGTCGCTTCGCTTTGAGCTATGGGCTCGCTCGTAAACTCGCTTTGAGCTGTTCTAATTGCAATAACCTCATACCCCAAAGTGCCGCAGGCACGACCCCATACCCCACACCATAAAGTTCTAATTGCTTAAGCCTCTAAACAGCGTCGTGATGGTCAGGGAATCGAGATTTTTGAAATTGTTACCCCTATTATATCTGTATTTCAACGTCCAAGTGATAAGCGTATCCTTTTCCAAAGGCGATTCAAGATAGTTTGTCAGATAAAAGGAATTTTGGTAATAAGGCGTTGGGTAAGTATATGCTATTCCATAAGGGCGAAGCACATCCGTAATTGTAACAACGCAAATCGATGCAGAATCCTTAACCGTCTTACACACATCTTTTTTTCTTGTCGATGCCCAGTCCGGCAATCCTTCCACTGAAATAGAATATCCTGTGAACAACGTATCCAT
>CAMKLO010000036.1 GCA_946413655.1 uncultured Fibrobacter sp.
GGCGAGATTTAGAAGATGCTGTTTGGAACCGTATGATGTATCCGTTTATGTAAGCTTTTGCGTGATTGGGGGCGTTGCGGGGCGGGGTGTTCCCCCCCTTTGGGTGGTAAAAAATTTTGACCACCTTTAAAGAATGCGGAATCAATATATATTTGCTTAGGGAAGTTTAAATGGCCTTGAATCGTTTTTTTATGAATATGTTTGCAAAAATATTGATTAACAAGTTCTGTTTTGTTTGGTCAGGTTCAATCATTGAAAAAGCTCATTGTGGAGAAGGGATGTGAAACTGATTCAGTCTATGAGTTTTCAAATAAAGAGCTGATTCCCGAAAATGTTAAAAAAGGAATTTATGTTGTAGATATTCCGGTTCCGAGCGAAAATGTCCTTGTGCCGCAGTCTGTCCGCCTTTTGAAAACTTATTATCCCAATGGAAAGCTAGCTCGCGAAATTCAATTTTCGCAAGGGCTTAGGAATGGATATGACAAAAAACTTGAGGCGTTGTGATTGAGTTTGTCCTCGGAGCGCCTCAGCAAATTTTATATTATGATTAGTAGGAGTGAAGTTTATGGCTTTGAAAAAGTTTTTGATGATTGGTGTTGTGGCGACGTTGTTGGTTGCTTGTGGCGACGACAGCGGCAGTAATTCCGTGACTGATTCCGATGAGGTTTCTTCGTCTTCCGTTTGTAAGAATTGCGACGGTTCGAGCAGTTCGAAGACTAAGTCTTCGTCCTCCGTTAAGAAAAGCAGCAGCTCAAGCGCAAAGGTAAAATCCAGCAGCTCTAAGGCGAGGTCTAGCAGTTCTTCTGCGAAATCAAACAGCAGCTCTGCGAAGTCGTCATCAAGTGCTACATCGAGTAGCAGTTCGTTGGTTGGAAGAATTCCGTGCGATATAAACACGGACGAAGATTGTTTTAAGGATGAACGTGACGACCAGACTTACAAGACAGTCTCCATCGGTACGCAGATCTGGATGGCAGAGAATCTGAACTATGCTTACACTGGCGTTCCCTTTAAATATGTGTATTCGAATTTGTTGGTTTACTACTCCGATTCCACTAGCTGGTGCTATGGCAATGTCCCCGCTAACTGCACTAAGTATGGTCGCCTCTACACCTGGGCTGCCGCAATGGACAGCGTGGGCGAGTGGTCTACGAACGGCAAAGGTTGCGGCTGGGAAGCGGAGTGCTCGCCGACTTATCCGGTGCGAGGCATTTGCCCTGAAGGTTGGCATTTGCCGGATACAACGGAATGGCATACACTATTCACGGCGGTCGGCGGCAAATCGACCGCGGGCAAGAGGCTCAAGTCCACAAGCGGCTGGAACAGTAGCGGCAACGGAACGGACGCCTACGCTTTCTCGGCGTTGCCTGTTGGCCGCAGGGACATCAATGGGAAATTCGACGACGAGGACGAGGGCGGCAGCGCGGCCTTCTGGAGTTCTACGGAGGACAATAGCTTCCACGCGTACGGCATGTTCTTGTACTACAACTACGACAATGCGAGCCTGTACAACGACGGCAAGTACCACGGGTTATCAGTTCGTTGCCTCAAAGACTTGCAAGCCGAGTGAAGCGGTCGCCAAGCTTGCTTGAACGACCATTTCCGAGGCGCAGCAGTCTGCACTACGAAGTAGTGCAACGACTAGGTTGCCAACCGCCATCGGCGGTAGGCAACGGGGCTAGCGCGCGTGCGCGCAAGCCCCCTCAAAAAAGGCCGGGGCGTTGCGGGGCGGCGAGCGCCCGCAGTGGGGGTAATGGAAGACCCGCCCTAGATCCTTCGACTGCGTGCCTGCGGCACTCCGCTCAGGATGACACGAGGGCGGGGCTGCAATGAGGGGGATTCTTCCCCCCTTTTTTACAAATAAATCGTGCCAAAATCCCCGACATAATTGTATTTTTCTGTGCGGTACCGAATGATACCTTTAAAAATGCACAAATTGCACAAAAAGGTGAATATATGCTTGATTTGAACACTGTCGATTGGAATACGCTCCCCTTCGGTTATTACGATACCGATTACAATGTCCGCTGCTACTACCGCAATGGTCAGTGGGGCAAGATTGAGCTGTCTTCTTCCAAGGACATCAGCATCCACATGGCCGCTACTTGCTTGCATTACGGCCAGGAAGGTTTCGAAGGCCTCAAGGCTTACACGGGCAAGGACGGCAAGGTCCGTATTTTCCGCGTTGACGAGAATGCGAAGCGCATGCAGAACACCGCGAACCGCGTGCTCATGGCTGTTCCGCCGGTCGAGCTGTTCCGCGAGATGGTCCATACAGTGGTGAAGGCGAACGCACGCTTTATTCCGCCGTACGGTCATGGCGCAACGCTCTACATCCGCCCGCTCCTCATCGGTACGAGCCCGGAAGTCGGCGTGAAGCCCTCCGACGAATACCTGCTGTTGATGTTCGTGACTCCGGTGGGTCCATACTTCAAGGACGGTTTCAAGCCTGTGGACATGATGATTAGCCGCAACTTCGACCGCGCTGCTCCGCAGGGTACGGGTACGGTGAAGGTCGGCGGTAACTACGCTGCCAGCTTGCTTTCCCTCGCCGAGGCCAAGAAGCTTGGTTACTCCAGCACCATCTACCTGGACGCTAAGGAAAAGAAGTACATCGACGAATGCGGTCCGGCAAACTTCTTCGGCATCAAGGGCAAGACCTACGTGACCCCGAAGTCCGAATCCATTCTGCCGTCGATTACGAACAAGAGCTTGCAGCAGTTGGCTGAATACCTCGGCTACACTGTGGAACGCCGCCAGGTTCCGTTCGAAGAACTCGCTGAATTCTCCGAAACCGCCGAATGCGGTACCGCCGCCGTGATTACCCCGATCAAGAAGATTGTGGATCCGGTTGCCGGCAAGGAATTCACCTACGGTGACGGCAAGAATCCGGGCCCGGTCTGCACGGAACTCTTCACGAAGTACACTGCCATCCAGTTCGGTGAAGCCGAAGACCCGTTCGGCTGGACTGAAGTGGTGGAGCTGTAAGAGGTCGCGACTCCGTCGCTTTGAGCGATGAGGTCGCTCGTCCTCGACTCGCTTTGAGGTATGAGCGAATTTGAAAATTTCCCGTGGCGTTTGCTGCGGGATTTTTTTAATAAAGAGATGCCCCGTCGGAGCGGGGCATGACAATGGCGGCTGGCCTCATCTAGTTGAATGTCGAGAATCCCGTGGCGTTTGCTGCGGGATTTTTTGTATAATAGAGACATGTCGGTTCGTACGATGATAAATAAGCTTTTATTTTTTAAATTCAGCATGAAGAAAGTTCTTGGAATAATCGCCTTGTGCCTTGTGTGTTTTATCGCAGGAATTTGTTCTTACGAATCATCGTATGATGAGTTGCCGATTAAAATTGAAAAATCGTATGTGGATTTCTATAAACAAGCTAGACATTATTTAGATACAAACGAAATTTTTTCAACGGTGAATTATTGGTGCTATCGAGCTGAAAGTAAAAACGATACGGTTTATTTGGGCTTTATCGGCGGCGACCATCTGGAAAAAAGAGATAGCTATGCGTGGGGAATTCTTGAAGGCGGAAACTCTTGGATGAATCGAGAATTAATCACGTTTGCTTTTTACAATAATGAGTTGGTGATGATTACAAAGCAATGTGATTCTTTTAAATGTTGGGATAAGCCATGCGAATCCCCAGCATGGCTTTATTGTAAACAAGAGCCAATAACCACTGACCAATAACTAATGACTACTGGCCATTGACCAATTACTTGAACTTCCAAAATTTGTACAGCATTTTCGCGGAGGAAACGGGCGTTTGGAGGAAGGCGCGTTTTTTGCAGCCGTGTTTCGCGAAGTTCTGGAGAACTTTGTAGAGTTCTGTCTGCTCGTCCCTGTTCACGTTGAGGAGGAACCTGCGGAACTTGTATTCAAAGTCGTGCATGCGACCAAAGTAATCGTAGCAGCGTTTTTCGTACGTCTTGAGGAATGCTTTGCTCAAGTTGCCGCATTCGAGTCCTTCGTGGACGGTCTGGGCGCAGAAACGGCCTGCGCGCATTGCGGATGCTATGCCGCCTCCGGTGAGGGGGTTCGTGTGGTGTGCTGCGTCGCCTACGAGGGCGAAGTTGTCTAGCGTATAATCTTTTAGGACGCTTGAAACGGGAATGGCGCCACCGACGACGTGGTTGATTTGCGCACCCGGAAAGAGCTTGTAGAGCCATTCCATCGTGAGGTCCAAAATGTTTGTTCCGTGATTGTTGGAAATCAGGAATCCGGCGCCGAAGTTCGTGACGTTGGATTTGACTTTCGGGAAACTCCAGATGTAGCCGTCGTTGATGAAGTCGTGGCCTTGCCAGAATGTGAGGTAGTCCGGCTTGGTGAGGATTCCTTGCACCTGAATATCGACGCCGGTGCAGGTGAACCCAGGCTTTTGGATGCAGTCGAGGCCGACTTGCCTTCCAATGCGGCTTTCAACGCCGTCTGCGGCGATGACCATCTTGGCGCGGACTTCTTCGGTCGTTTCTCCGGCGCCTTCGCCGAGCTTGACGCGGACGAGGCGTGCTCCGTTTTCTACTTCACCGACAAATTCTGCTCGGGCGCGCGTGACTAGTTCTGCACCGTCGTTTTCGGCGAGGCGGGCGAGGCATGGGTCGAACTTCTCGCGGTCGAGCATGATGCCCGTGCCTTTCTGCGCGAGGTCGATGTTCACGCCGTTCGGGCCGTAAATATAAAGTCCGTTGATAATCGTCTCGATGCAGTCTTCATCGACGGGACCGTAGGTCTGCAAGTCCGAAAGCTTGGTGCTGGCTTCGCCGCAACGTACGGGGTATCCGATTTTCTCGCGCTTTTCGAGGAGGAGGACTTTATGGCCTGCACGGGCGAGGTTCCTTGCGGCAACGCTACCGCCTGGGCCGGCGCCAATGACGACTACGTCGTATTCTTTGTTACAGAACATCGTTCGTCTCCTGAATTTTGAGGGCGCCTGCGGGGCAGGCTCTTGCGCAGAGTCCGCAACGGCTGCATTTTTCATGATCAATCTGCAAGTCTAGACCATACATGTCTAGAGCCATCTTGGGGCAGACGCCGACGCATGCGGCGCATTCCAAGCAAACACCTCTGTCGTGAACGAGAATTTTCATGGGAATGAATATATAAAATTAATTACTTCTGCAACTGGTAGAATGCTGAAAGCCAGGCGTGCAAGAGATCCCAACCGTTATCGCTCTGCGTGATGGATTCTCCGAGCGTGTAAATGACTAGGTTTTCCAGCTTGTTGTTCCCTATGGTAATCGGGGAAATGCTCTGGTATTGATCCCTGAAGTCCTTGGTATCGACGACTCTGCCATCGATAGCGATAACAACATGGTGCTTTTGGATGAATATCGAATAATGGTGGCGTTCCCCGTCCAGAATTTTATGACAGGACGAATCCTTCAGTGTGTAGTAGCCTCCGGAGCTGTCGACTGTCGACGAAGATGAATCCCTTTTGAAAAATTCGGCACAGAGCTCATCCGATTTCTTTCCGGCGACTAGGCTGAAATATACGTCGCTGTCGTCTTCTTTCGACAGGATGAACATGGAGTCACTGGGGTTAGACGCTTTGTCCTTGGTTATCCAGAAACTGATTCCGAGAACATTGCCAAACGCTTTCCAGTGATCGTTGTTGATGATTTTCATGCCGGATTTTGTTTCTCCGAAAGCTTTCAGGACTTGCGGGGATTGGATGGCTGAATCGCTTGACGATACGGTAAACGAATATGTTCCGACATCGATGTTCGGTATGACTGTCAAATATTTGGAATTGTTCTTGTCGTTCTCGACCTTGTAAAGTGGGAGCGTATCGCCCTTGTCGCTAAGAAGGATCGGATTCTCGAGGCTGGTGCTGAGCGTGACGGGGACAATCATGGAATCGAGTGTCGTCTTGTCGTTCAGCAATTTCGCCTGCTTCATGGTTTCTTCCGATATGGTGACCGGAATCTTAATGGACGAGACTTCAAGCGTTTCGCCGGGGACGAAGTCCCACTGGACGTCTTGAGTCGTGACCTTGTGGTCGGCTTTACGGATAAGCGCAATGTTCGTGAATTCCATCGGAGGAATTTCGCCGATGGTTACTGTTCCGGCCTTGACGCTCTTGTCGTCAACAGCGATGCAGTTGAGTGTACCCGTGATGCAGAGCGTGTCGCCCTTGTCGAGCGCGTAGGCGCTGAGCTTGAGTTTGAGGCTTGCGTTCTCTTCGAGGCTTGTCGCGGGCTTGAGTTTTTGCGTGTCCGTCTTATTGTCTTCGACAGTAATCGCCTGGTAGCCGGACTGGGTGCGTTCCGTGTTGCTGATCTGCAAGGCGTAGTCGCCAGCGGAAACGCTGTCGATGGTGTATTTGCCGGACTTGTCCGTGGTGGCCGTCTTGATGGGGGCCATGCGGGCGGCGATGTGGTCTGCCGAGATGAGGCTTACCTTGGCGCTTGCGACCGGCTTGCCTTTCTCGTTTGTCACGGAGCCTTCGATGCTGGCGATGGTCGTGCCGGATTCCGTTTCCGTGAGTACGCCTGCGTGATTCTCTTCGGAACATGCGGAGAAAATCGTGGCGAGTGCGAGAGCGCTAGTGAAATGGATAAGTTTGAAGTGCATCATGCTTTCACCTCCGGGTCGAGGTTGGAGAACAGGTGCAGGTTCATTTGATAAACGCCGCTTGCCTTTTCGTTGTCTTCACTGATGATGCGCCTTGCCTTGGCCTTGAATTCCTGGAGTTCGGATTCGAGTTTCTTGTAGGCGGTGTTCGAGATGCTGAACGTGAGCGTGCTCATGACGGTCGGCATCTTGGGGCGCGTGATGAGCGCCTGCTTTGAAAGTTCAAAACATTGCAACTGGTACTGCTTGATGAGTTCCGCGTTGTTGTACGGACCGCTGGAGATGGATTCCTTGGTCGGTTTCCAGAGTCCTGCCTCGTTCTTGCGGGCTAGTCCAAGCTTTTCGAGAAGGGATAGCGAATCCTTGAGCTTTCCGAGTGGAACTTTCGGGAAGATTCTCTTTTGCACGGGTGTCAAGTCGTCGGTCACGTCCATAGCATCAAGAATAGCAAACATTGCGCTATGGTACCAGTGATTGTAATATTCATAGGTGTTAGAATCGAGGATGTGCTGCGGATTCGGGTGCAGGTGCAGCAACTCTTCCATGGCGGCGCTGCGGGCGGTCTCGGTCTTTGCCTGGTCGAGCTTGACCATGGTTTCAAAGTACTTGGCGGCTTTCTTGCTGAGGCCGAGGACTTCGACAAATTTCAAGGTCATACGGGGGCTGACTTTTTTCCCTCTGAGAACATCGGCGAAATAACTGCGCGTCTTGGGGAGGCCGAGCATATTGCAAATTCCGGTACGGGTGAACTCCGGGTCGGACTGGACTCTGGCCGCCTGGTATTCTTCCAAGTACTTGCGGAAGTGCGTAAATTGATAAATGTCTATATAGTTTTCCACGAATCTTAATATAATATTTATGAGAACTATTGTGAGAACATTTTTTTATTATCTCCATGAAATTGTGATTTCTATCGTGGAAAGTTGAAAAATGTGGAGGCGCACTTATGCAGGTGTGTTTATTGAGGTGTACCTATAAAAGTGTCATTTTACCTTTGTTTATAGGTACTATTATGGAATTTAGAGTGCAAAATAGTCTAAATATTGAGGGCGGGTACCTATAAATTTTGTAAAATGGTCGATTTATAGGTACTCAGCACCTAAATTTTGAATAAACTATGCGGTTTGCTGCTGGAAAATCACCTGTAGGTACCTATAAAAGTGTTGTTTTGCCTCTGTTTATAGGTACTGTTAGGAAAATTTGATCGCAAAAAGTTCTAAAAAGCGCGAATGAGTACCTATAAATCCCAAAAAAAGAGCATTTTATAGGTACGCCTGGGCGAAAATGCACTTTAAAAGTACTAAAGGATTGATTTTGTGCTACTTTGACGTCTATTTTGCCATACTGAGAAGGACAACTGTGATTATCATCGATTATTAGTACTCAGCTCGTACCTCACAATCTCAAAAGTTCGTGGTTTGATGGGTTTACCAACCTTAGTCGAGCCCATAGCTCATACCGCACTGGATCCTATCGGTCGCGAAGCTCCCTTCAGGATGACTGCTTACTTCCTACTAAGCTCTAAGTTCTACCACCTTGATTCCCTTCCGCTGCTTACTTTTTTATTGCAATTGAAAAACGGGCGTGGATAGGCGTTTTTCCTGCATGTTGCTTTTACATTTTCTGTGCGTCCAGTCATGAAAATTTCTATCTTTAGGCGCGAATTTTATGAGGTAACTCCTATGGGTAATGAGGCAGAAAAGCCGAATATCATTACGTCCTCGCTTGACTTTTTGGTCAACTGGGGGCGCTCTAACTCCTTGTGGCCGTTCCCTTACGGTACGGCTTGTTGTGCAATCGAATTCATGAGTACGGAAGTGGGTCGTTACGACCTTTCACGTATCGGTTCTGAATACGTGCGTTTTACGCCGCGTCAGTCCGACGTGTTGCTTGTTGCAGGTACGATTACCTACAAGCAGGCTCCGATTTTGAAGCGTATCTACGAACAGATGGCTGAACCCCGCTGGGTCATTGCCATGGGCGCCTGCGCTAGTTCTGGCGGTTTTTACGACTGCTACTGCACGGTCCCTGGTATCGACCACATAATCCCGGTGGATGTCTATATCGGTGGTTGTCCCCCGCGTCCGGAAGCGTTCTTCGATGCGATGTTTGACTTGCAGAAGAAGGTGAAGGATGAATCCTACATGAAGCAGCGTGCCGAAAGCATCAAGGAACAGCTTGAAATGATCAAGGCGAAGACTGCCGAGGCTAAGCGCGAAGCCGCTGCCACCGTTCATGAAAAGGTCGTGGACGTGAAGGACTTCATGAAAGAGAAAGAACAGAATCTTGTAAAGAAAGCCCAGTTCTGGAAGGAGTAGAAGAATGACTGTTGAAGAAATCTTCGCCGCCCTTGAAGAAATGTTCGGTGCTAAGCGCGAGATGCAGGACAAGTGGGGCGTGACGGCTATCGTTCCCGCGACCTATCTGCATAACGCTGTCCAGTACCTCAAGGAACAATCCGGCACCAAGTTCGAAATGCTCGTGGATATTGCCGGTATCGACTACTTGACTTACCCAAATCACGAAGGTCCGCGTTTTGCGGTCGCCTATGCTTTCAAGAGCATGTCCACCCCGGGCAGCCGTATCCGTCTTAAGGTGCTGGTATCCGAAGAAAGCCTCAAGGTGCCGACGATTAGCGACCTCTATGCGAACGCCAACTGGTACGAACGCGAAGTCTTTGACCAGTTCGGTGTCATTTTCGAAGGTCATCCGGACCTCCGCCGCCTGTTGAACCACGTTGAATTTGTTGGCCATCCGCTCCGCAAGGATTACCCTGCCCAGAAGCGCCAGTGGCTTTCGACGAACGACTACCTGCTTCCGGAACTCGAAAAGCGCCTCGAAGAACTTGGCTACAAGGTCGTGCAGCGCAGTAAGGAAGTGGAAACGAACGACAACGAATTTTTGGAAGGGAGTATCAAGGAATGATCGTATTAGATCCGAATGGCGAAAAGCTGAATTTGATGCCCTTGAACGTGGGGCCTAGCCACCCGGCGACTCATGGTTGCTTGCGCTTTATGGCGGCTATGGATGGCGAAACCATCGTGGCTTCTGTCGAAGAAATTGGCTATCTGCACCGCGGTTTCGAAAAAATGGTCGAACGCGGTACATGGCAGCAGGTTGTCCCGTACACGGACCGCCTCAACTACTGCTCTGCCATCATGAACAACATTGCGTTCTGCCGCGCGGTCGAAAACATGTTCCAGGTCGAAATCCCGGAACGTTGCAAGGTCCTCCGCGTTATCGTGAACGAACTTAGCCGTATCAACGACCACTTTGTGTGCGTCGCTGCGGCGTTCCAGGACTTGGGCGGTACGACTCCGTTCATGTACGCCTTCAACCCGCGTGAAGAAATCATGTGCATCTGGGAAAAGCTCACGGGCGCTCGCCTCACGAACAGCTTTGCCCGCATCGGTGGCCTTTCTCGCGATAGCTACGCTGGCTTTGAACAGGATGTCCTCGAGGCTCTCAACTCTACCGAGAAGGCTTTGAAGGACTTGCACGCCTGCTTGGACCGTAACCGCATCTTCCTCGACCGTACGGTGGGCATCGGCAAGATTTCTGCCGAAAAGGCCATCAGCTACGGCTGGACGGGTCCGTGCCTCCGCGCCTCCGGCGTTGCTGCGGACCTCCGCAAGGACGAACCGTACTACGATTACGAAACCTACGACTGGGAAGTCGTGGTCGGCACGCAGGGCGACTGCAACGACCGTTTGCAGGTTCGTTTGGCCGAAATTGAAGAATCCGTAAAGATTGTGCGTCAGGCCTTGAAGCGCCTCGCTCCGGGTCCGGTCGATATCGTCGACCCGCGTATCCGCGTGCCGGCACACAAGCTCGCTTATCAGGACATGGAAGGCCTCATCGGCCGCTTCAAGAGTGTCTATGAAGGTGTCCGCGTACCGGAAGGCGAATACTACTCTGGTTCCGAATGCGCTAACGGTGAACTTGGTTTCACGATTGTTTCTGACGGCTCTGGCCATCCGTACCGCATCAAGGTGCGTCCGCCTTGCCTTACGCAGTTTGCTGCATTCCATGAACTCGTCGAAGGCGGTCTCTTGGCTGACTCCATGGCCGTGCTTTCGGGTCTCAACATTATTGCTGGAGAACTTGACCGATGAGAGAACATATTACTGGCGCTGTCCAATTTGTTTCGAACAATCATTTGAAGTTCGACCGTCCGGCACAGCCGATCGACGCTCTCCCGGATCCGGGTCAGACGTTTGGTTACGTGAACAAGCCCGTGCCGCAGCCTTCTACAAAGGAAGTGCTTGCGAAGCTCGATACAAAGGAAATCAAGGAACGCTGTGCAGACCTTTTGAGCCGTTATCCGGAAGGTCAGGCCGCACTCCTCGAAGTGCTCTGGCTTGTGCAGGGCGTGTTCGGCTGGGTGCCGCGTGAAGGTATCCGCTGGGCGGCTAACGTTTGCGGTTGTGCTCCGGCCCATGCGCTTGGCGTTGCTACGTTCTATACGATGTACAACCACGCTCCGAAGGGCAAGTTCCTTTTGCAGTTCTGCCGTAACATCAGCTGCACCATCAAGGGCGCTCCGAGCCTTATCGCTTATATCGAAAAAGCATTGAACATCAAGACCGGCGAAACGACTCCGGACGGTCTCTTCACGATTCTCCAGGTGGAATGCCTGGGCAGCTGCGGCAACGGTCCGATGATGCTCGTGAATGACGACTTCGCAACGGACGCCGATGGCGACGTCTTGACGATGAAGCCGGGTACGACGCTTACCGAAGACAGTATCGACCGCATTCTCAAGTGGTGCTATGCCCATGAGGACAACATCCCGAAAC
Organism: uncultured Fibrobacter sp.; assembly: GCA_946413655.1. Classification (GTDB taxonomy): domain Bacteria; phylum Fibrobacterota; class Fibrobacteria; order Fibrobacterales; family Fibrobacteraceae; genus Fibrobacter. The sequence goes on from CAMKLO010000036.1 coordinate 11,382, forward strand.
GCGACGTGCTTGGCGGAACGGTGAAGGGCCACTGCGGCCATCCGGGCGCTCCGGGTGCCATCGCGAAACCGCAGGTGGCGGACTACGCTCCTCCTTCTCCGGTCTTGAACGTCAGGGCCGAAGCGGACGAAACGGGTGCGACCCTCACTTGGAAGGGCGCTCCGGAATTCACGAAGCTTGTCGTCGAAAAGAAGAACGGCAGCAACTGGGTCGCGGTGGGCGAGCCGGGCGTGAAGGACAAGAGCTTCCTCGACGCTTCTGGCAAGGCCGGCGACGAATACCGTATGATTGCGACCTCCGGTGAACGTGTTGCTAAACCCTCGGCTGTTGCGGTTACGACGCAGAAGCCCGCACCGGAACAAAAGGCGGTTTAATTATGGCTGAATGTGTAAAAGTTTGTACGCAGAACTTTGGCAAGGGCGCCCAGGACATCGAAGTCTATAAGAAACTGGGCGGCTACGCAAACATTTCGGAACGTTTGTTCAACATGAGCCAGTTCGAGCTTATCGACTACGTGCAACGTTCTAACTTGCGTGGCCGTGGTGGTGCAGGCTTCCCGACTGGCATGAAGTGGAGCTTTGTCCCGCGCAATTCCGGCAAGCCGGTTTACATTGTCGTGAACGCCGACGAAGGCGAAGGCGGTACGTTCAAGGACCACTTCCTCATGCTCGAAGATCCTCACCGTTTGATTGAAGGCCTTATCATTGCCGCTTGGGCTCTCGGTTCCCGCGCAGCTTACATTTACTGCCGTGGCGAATTCCTCCCGTGCATCGAGGCCTTGAACAAGGCTTTGAACCAGGCATACGCTGCCGGTTACCTCGGCGAAAACATCATGGGCACGAAGTTCAGCTTTGATATCTTTGTGCATCGTGGTGCTGGCGCCTACATTTGCGGTGAAGAAACTGCTCTTATTAACTCTCTCGAAGGCCAGAAGGGCCAGCCGCGCTTGAAACCGCCGTTCCCGGCTGTTTGCGGTGCCTGGAAGTCCCCGACTTGCGTGAACAACGTCGAAACGATTATGGCGCTTCCGTGGATTTTGCAGCACGACCCGAGCGAATACGCCAAGATGGGTACGCCTCGTGCCGGTGGTACGAAGGTGTTCTGCATCAGCGGTGACGTCAAGAATCCGGGCGTCTATGAAGCTCCGCTTGGCACTCCGATGATGACGATGATTAACGATTATGCCGGTGGCGTTGTCGGTGGCAAGCTCAAGGCTGTGCTCCCGGGCGGTTCCTCCTGCGCTCCGCTTACGGCAGAAGAAGCTGCGGTCGCCACGATGGACTACGAATGCCTCGCCTCGATGAAGACGATGTTCGGTTCCGGCGCCATGATCGTGATTAACGATACGCACAACATGGTGGACCTTTTGAATTGCCTCGGCAACTTCTACAGCCACGAATCTTGCGGTCAGTGCACGCCGTGCCGTGAAGGTACAGGCCTCTTGCACCGCATCTTGAACCAGATGGTGGCTGGCAACGGTCACGATGGCGATGTGGAATTGATGCAGAGCCTTTCTGGCGGATTTGGTGGCGTGACGATTTGCCCGCTCTCCATTTCTTTGGGTGGCCCGGTCTCGAGCTACACTGCAAAGTTCCGTGCGGACTTTGACGAATATATCGCTAAGAACCCCGAACACGCAAAACCGCGTATTCAAGAAACAAGTCGTCCTGGAATTTTCTGGTAATAATATGAGTAACTACTACAATATGCCGAAACTCCCGACCGAAGCAAGCCCGAAGGTGGAAATCTTCGTGGATGACAAGGCCGTGATGGTTCCTGGCGATACCAACCTCCTCGAAGCCTTGAAGGCTGTCGGGATTGAAACTCCTCACGTATGTTATCATCCGTATTTGCCGGTGTCGGGTAACTGCCGTCAGTGCCTGGTAGAGCAGGAAGGCCCGCGCGGTCGCATGCTCGTGATTTCGTGCTATACTCCTGTGACTCCGGGGATGAAGATTTATACGCCGGCATCTAGCGCCCGCGTGAAAAACGCCCGCAAGGCCACACAGGAATTCATGCTGGTGAACCACCCGCTCGATTGCCCGATTTGCGACAAGGCCGGTGAATGCACCTTGCAGGAAAACTTCATGGAAGCGGGCCAGAACGAATCCCGCATGCGCCCCGAATACGGCAAGAACTACCACGGCAATCCGGAACATCAGTTCATTGATGCGAAGGGTCAGCTCCGTGGCGGTAAGCATGTGGACATCGGTCCGCGCATTTTGCTCGACGAAGAACGTTGCGTGCAGTGCGACCGTTGCGTACGCTTTATGCGTAGCATCGCGAAGGACGAACAGCTCCAGCTTGCTGGCCGTGCCGACCACACTTACATTACGACTTTCCCGGGCGAAAAGCTCGATCACGAATACGACCTCTGTGTCACGGACGTATGCCCGACGGGCGCCATGACGGCAAAGTACTTCCGCTTCCAGAAGCGCGTTTGGCTCCTTGCCCATACGCCGACGATTTCGATGGACGACTCTCTCGGTGCTAACATTTGGCTCGATCACGCCGATGGCCGCATCTACCGCGTGATGCCGCGTTGCAACCCGGAAGTGAACCGCAGCTGGCTTTCGAATACGAGCCGTCTCGCTTTCCAGCAGTTTGACAAGAACCGCTTGCCATCAATTGATGTTTCCGCTATCCAGATTAGCGGTGGCAAGGTCGCTCTCGTTGCCGGTGGCGCTTGCACGAACGAAGACCTCGCTGCTCTCAAGATGCTCAAGGAAACTCTTGGTGACCGCGCTGAACTCTTCGGCGGCTCCCTCCTGAAGGTGGGTGCTCCGGACGGTATCGCAAAGAGCGGTGACCCGGTGGCAAACCGCGAAGGCTTGAAGCTCATGGGCTTTGCTGATGTTGCCGAACTCCTCAAGCGCGCAGGCGAATTCAGCAACCTCATCACGGTGAACGCTGACCTCTACGGTGAAGACGCTGCTGCAGCCAAGGCTCTCGACAAGATTTCGAACCGCATCGCCCTTTCCGCTTTCGATGACGCTACCGCCAAGAAGGCGAAGGTCGCATTCGGTATCCGCCACTGGAGCGAAGTCCAGGGCACGATGGTCAACAGCCTCAACATCTTGCAGAAACTCTCTGCCGCTCCGACTTGCCCGGACGAAAAACTTGCTCCGGCTTACGAAGTGATTTCCGCACTCGCCGGAAACAAGTTCGGTTCTGCTTGCGAAGCTTTCAAGAAGGCTCGTGAATACGTGCCGGCTTTCGCCGACATTACCTATGATGCCATCAAGAGCACAGGAAAGCTCCTGGGAGGTAACGCATAATGGATATTATTGAATCCAAAACCTGGATTGAATGGGCAATTACGATTGCAAAATTCGCTTTCTGCTTCGTACCTGTCCTTTACATCCTCCTTTTGATCCCGATGGAACGTCGTGGCGCTGGCTTCATGCAAGACCGTCAGGGCCCGAACCGCTCCTACATCAAGATTCCGTACTTCGGAAAGATTCGTTTGCTCGGCTACGTGCAGAACATGTGCGACGGTACGAAGCTCTTCTTCAAGGAAATGTTTGCTCCGGCTGGCGTGAACAAGTTCCTTTACTATGTGGCTCCGGCAATTCCGTTCGCCATCGTGTTCCTTAGCCCGTGCGTCATTCCGTGGTTTGGCCCGATGATTTTTGACTGGGGTGGCGAAACGGTGCGCATTGCAGGTTCCATCATCGATTCCGATGTGGGCGTGCTCTTGCTTTTCGGTTTCTCCTCGATCTCGGCTTACGGTGCCATGCTCGCGGGTTGGGCTTCCAAGTCCAAGTACAGTTTCTTGGGCGCTCTCCGTACGAGCTCCATGACGATCAGTTACGAAGTCTGCCTCGGCCTCTCGCTGATGGGCATTTTGCTCCTCGCCGGTTCCTTCAACCTCACGGACATTGTGCAGTGGCAGGAAAATCACGTGTGGGGCATCGTCGCCCAGCCGGTGGCTTTCTTCTGCTTCCTCATCGCAAGCATTGCTGAAACGGGCCGTGCTCCGTTCGACGTCGCCGAAGGTGAACCTGAACTTGTCGCCGGTTACCACACCGAATATGGCGCTATGCAGTTCGGTCTCTTCTACATGGGCGAATACTCCCACATCTGCATCAACAGCTTCCTCATTGCAACGCTGTTCCTCGGCGGTTATGCAGTTCCGTTCGTCTCTACCGCGACGATGCAGGAACACATGGGTGGCTCTCTTGCTATTCTCTGTGGTGTGCTTGCGTTCATCGCTCTCGCTTTCCTCCACATGATTTATCGTTATTCCCGCAAGCTCAAGGCGACAAACCTTACGCACCGCTTTGAAGTTCTCCAGGAATACAAACTCTATAAGATTGTGGCTTGGGTGGCGACGGCTGCGTTTATCGCTCTCGGCATCTGCGCCTGGTTCTTCTACAATCCTGAAAACTTCGTGGTGGATGGCCTCGCTGTCGGTAGCTTTGCGACGGCAGTCGGTACGGCACTCATCCACTTGCTCGTGCTCGTTGCAAAGAGCCTCATCTTCTGCTGGGTCTGGATTTGGGTCCGCTGGACGCTCCCGCGCTTCCGCTATGACCATGTGATGCACCTTGGCTGGAAGATTATCTTGAATATCGCCCTCATCAACCTCGTGGTGACTGCGGTCATCGCAAAACTCTTAGGGGGTAACTAATGCGCGTTATTAAGCAAAAACCGATGACCGTTATCGAACGCCTTTATATTTTCGAGGCGATTCGCGGTCTATGGACGACTCTGAAGCATGCGGCTCGCGGCTTGTTCCGTTACGAAACGCTTCCGACGATTTCTTACCCGGAAGGTCAGCCCGAAGTCCGTAATACGTATCGTGCCAAGCATCGTTTGATGCTCCGCCCGGATGGAACTCCTCGTTGCGTTGCCTGCGGCATGTGCGCTGCGGCTTGCCCTGCCCACTGCATCTTCATCGAAGCAACGCAGAGCGATGACCCGCGTATCGAAAAGCGCGTGATGCGCTTTGACATCGATCACTTGACTTGCGTGTTCTGCGGCCTTTGCGCCGAAGCTTGCCCGGTCGATGCCCTCCGCATGGATACGAAGCAAATCATTTTCGAACACCGTTCCCGCGAAGATTTCGTGGCTCACCTTTATGATCTCACCAACTGGGATCCGAAGGATTACCCGGATGACGAACAGAGCCAGATGGCTCCGGGCGGTACAAAGAATGCCGAGGCCCGCAAGGTCTGGGGCATGGAGGTAAAATAATGCTCGCATTGATTTATTTCATTGTCCTCGCAATTATCGCAGTCGGCAGTGCCGTATGCGTGCTCCTCTCTAGGCATCCGCTCTATGGTGCCCTTTCGTTGGTGACTTCCATGGTGTCGCTTGCTGGTATCTACGGTCTTTTGGGAAGCCCGTTCCTCGGCGTAGTGCAGATTATGGTCTATGCCGGTGCCATCATGATGCTCCTCACGTTTGTCATCATGGTGCTGAACGGTGCTCGCGATTCCAAGACGCCGATGTTCGACAAGGTCTCGCTCTTTGTGATTCCGGCCGTCATCGTGCTTGCCGGTCTCGTGGGATTTGCCTTTGTCCGCTCTTCGTTCGATTTCGATGTTGCAACGATTCGCGGGTCTGTGGCAATCACTTCCAAGACTCTCTTTGATGTAGCTCAGACGGGCCCGGGTTACTTCGTTCTGTTCGAAGTTCTCGGTGTTCTTCTGCTTTCTGCCATGGGAGCCGCAGTGCTTCTCGCCAAGAAGCGCCTTGGTTCCGTGGAATCCGAAAAAACGGAGGATAATCACTAATGGAACTCCAAGCTATATACGTTCAGATTTTGGCCCTGGTCATTTTTGCCATCGGCCTTATCGTCGCGGTTTCCCGCCGCAATGTGTTCTTTGTGCTGATGGGCGTTGAACTTGCCCTGAATGCCGTGAACCTCTCGTTCGTGGGCTTTTCAAAGACTCTGCCTGCGGATGCAAGCATTGTGGGTCAGGTCGTGCCGCTGTTCTCCATCGCAGTCGCCGCTGCTGAAGCTTGCGTCGGCCTTGCCATGGTCATCCTCATTTTCCGTAACCGTGAAAGCGTTGACGCCGACACGTATTCTAACATGAAGGGGTAGTAAGCAATGATTTCTCTTGGACTCATACCTCTCTTCCCGCTGTTGGGATGCATTATCCTCGGTGCGATTGCCATCATTTCTTCGGGCAGCAAGAAGGGCCCTGCAGAAGGTTTCGTCGGAACCCTCGCCGTCCTCTTCCCGGCGCTCTCCTTTGCTGGTGTCGCGCTCCTCGCGTTCAACATGCCGGATGCCGGCATCCGCGAAACGGTCTGCAACTGGATTGACATCCCGATGTTCCGCGTGGATATCGGATTCCTGTTCGATGGACTTTCCCGCATCATGCTCCTGTTCGTGACGGGTATCGGTACGCTCATCACGCTCTACTCGATTGGCTACATGCATGGCGACCGCGGTTTTGCCCGTTACTTCGCCTACATCAACCTCTTCTTGTTCAGCATGATTGTGCTCGTCCTCTCGGACAACTTGCTCCTCACGTTCCTCGGTTGGGAAGGCGTGGGCCTCTGCTCCTACCTCCTCATCGGTTTCTGGAACAAGGACCTCAAAAATTGTCAGGCTGCAAACAAGGCCTTCATCGTGAACCGCGTGGGCGATATCGGGTTCTTGCTCGGTATGCTCTGCCTCGTGACGATTGGCGGTTCTGCTCTCCTCAATTACGATGCTCTCGTGAACTTCATCCAGATGATTATCAACGGAAACCATTTGGAAGTCGTTGTTCCGGTTCTCTCTGTGGCTGGCGTGCTGTTCTTTATCGGCTGCACGGGTAAGTCCGCTCAGATTCCGCTCCTCACGTGGCTCCCGGATGCTATGGCGGGTCCGACTCCGGTTTCTGCCTTGATCCATGCCGCGACGATGGTGACATCTGGTGTCTATTTGCTCGCTCGTCTCGGTAGCATGTTTGCAATTCTCCCGGTGGTGCTCGACATTATCGTGGTAATCGGTATGCTCACCGCTTTCTGGGCGGCTGTCGCAGGCCTCTTCCAGAACGACATCAAGAAGGTGCTTGCCTACTCGACCATCAGCCAGCTCGGTTATATGTTCATGGCATCGGGTGTTTGCGCCTTTGACGCTTCTATCTTCCACGTGTTCACGCACGCCTTCTTCAAGGCGGCTCTCTTCCTTGGCGCTGGTGCCGTGATTCACGCTCTCGCCGGCGAACAGGACATGCGCAAAATGGGTGGCCTCCTCAGAAAAACTCCGGTGACCGCCTGCGTGATGATTTTCGCGTTCCTCGCCATTGTCGGTTTCCCGGGCTTTGCCGGTTTCTGGTCCAAGGACTTGATTCTCGAACGCTTGTTCATGAACTGCACGATGTACATTCCGGGCTTCACCATCTTCGGTACTGAAGTCCCGTCTATCCCGCTGAACGGTGTCGTCTATGCGGTGGGCCTTGCTACGGCTGTGATTACCGCAGTTTATATGGGTCGCCTCATTATCCTTACGTTCTTCGGTAGTTACCGCGGTTCCAAGGAAAGCGAAGAACACATTCACGAAGCTCCGGCTGTCATGCTCATCCCGATGGTGATTCTCGCTTTCGGTGCTGTGTTTGCCGGTTACCTCTGGGCCGATTCCATCGGAATCAAGTTCTTTGCTGAAACGCTCGCTCCGGTGGTGGGTGCCGCTCAGGCTTACAATGTCCCTGCGGTTACGGCTCACTTGAACCCGATGATTTTCGCAGGTCTCGGAACGATTGCCGCGCTTCTCGGTATGTACATCGCTTACAAGATTTACGCTAACGCCCGTATCCCGGCGGCCAAGGGGAGCTCCGCTCCTGAAGGCGGCAAGGCCACGTGGACGTTCCTGTTCGATTCTCTCCACAAGTACGTGGGAATCATTCCGGTCAACGTGCTCGCATGGATTTGCGATGTGGTTGTCGATAAGATTCTCGGTGCTGCCCAGTGGACGATTGGTGCAATCGCTACGATTCTCGGCGATGGTGCCGCGACCTTCCAAGTGCGTAAGGTTCGACTCCAGATTGCTCTTAGCATCTTGGGCCTGATTGCGCTTGTGGCCATTGTTCTTTTGACTGGAGGTACTTTCTAATGCTATTACATCTCCTTGTCCTCGCCCCGTTCGTTGCCGCCATCCTCATGGTGATGACGTCTAAGGATGATCCGAAGTCTTCTTCCCGCTTGGCCATTTTGATGGGCATTATCTTTGCGGCCATGTCCGTCGCTCTTATTGCTGGCGGAAACGTTGCAACGGATGCCATCGAATGGTTCCACATCCCCGGATGCAAGGGACCGGTTTACTATTACTTGTATAGCCATGGACTTGCCGCTTGGATGGTGTTCCTTTCTTGCGGTCTTTCCCTTGTGGCTTTGATTTCGGCTCGTGGAATTACAACCAGGAGCTATCGCAATTTCGCCATTGGCATTTTCTCGTTGATGGGCGCCATGAACGGCACCTTCCTCGCAGCCGATGCCGTGCTGTTCTTCTTCTTCTTCGAAGCCATGGTGATTCCGGCTGCAATCCTGATTGCCGGTTTCGGTGGCAAGGACAGGATGAAGGCCGCGATGACGTTTGCGATTTATACGCTGGTCGGTTCTGCTCCGATGATGGTCGCGTTGTGGTATTTGCTCACGATTGCGGACAACTCGATGCTCATATCGCTGGCGATAGCTCTCCAGAGCCTCCCGGAAGGCACGCAGACAACGCTTTTCGTTTGCTTCTTGCTCGCTTTCCTCGTGAAGACCCCGATTTTCCCGTTCCACGGCTGGCAGGCGATTACTTACGCCGAAGCCCCGGCTCCGCTTTCTGCAATCCTCACGGGTGCAATGAGCAAGGCGGGCGTGTTTGGCTTTATCGTCTGGGTGCTCCCGATTTTCCCGCTTTCGATGAGCGCGATTTCTTGCATGATGTGGCTTGGCCTCTTTACGGCGGTCTATGGCGCTCTCATGGCTCTCCGCGCAACGGACGGCAAGAAACTCCTTGCGTTTAGCTCCATGGGCCATTTGGGTCTCGCCGTGGCTGCCGTGTTTAGCGGTTCCGAGGCGATGTTCCCGGCAGTGCTCGTGTTGCTCGTGGCTCACGGTATTTCTGCCGGTGCACTGTTCATTTTGATGGGCATTGCCGAACGCATGACGGGGACTCGCGAACTCGACCAACTTGGCGGTCTTTCTTCCAAGAATCCGGTGTTCAGTACGTTGTTCGGTTTCGCTGGCGTCATGGCGCTTGCGGTTCCTGGTACGGCTGGGTTCGTCGGTGAATTCTCCGTGCTCCTCTCCTTGTGGGATATGGGTCCGCTTCCGGCTCTCGTGGCTGGCTTTACCTTGATTCTTTCCGCAGCTTACATGTTGCGCTTTATCCAGAAGGTCATCTTCGGCAAACAAGCTCGTGAATATGAGGAAGGCCGTCGCACGTCTCCGCTCGAAGGCGTTTCGATTGGCGTTATGCTTGCGCTCCTCCTCGTGTTCGGTTTCCATCCGGCTTTCGTGACGGATTCTTTGAACCAGGGTGAAGAGATTGAAGATGCCGCTGCCGCTCAAGTGCTGAGCGAAGCCGCTATCAATCAAGGCAACGCTCCGATGACCGAAGATGAAATCCACCAGTTGGATTCGACTCTTGCCGCGGCCGGTTTTAGGGATGATGAACGCGCTTCCATCATCGCCCAGATGAAGGCTGAAAATAGTACCGGTGCGGATGAAGTGAATGAAAATACTGTGAAGGGGGCTTCCGATGATGAATAACATTATCTATCTCTTGCCGGTTATCTGTGTTGTGCTGGGCGGCATGGTCGCTCTTGCTGCCGAACCGTTCTTTAGTGACGAAAACAAGCACAAGGTGCTTCCGTGGGTTTCTGCGTTCTTTATCGCGCTTGGTGTTGTGGCTTTGTATTACGCCAATACCGAAACGCTTTTGGGACTTTACGCGATGGACCCGGTTCGCCGCGTACTTTGCATGGCAATCCTCCTCTGCGGTTTCCTCGGCATTTCGGGCCTTCAGTGGACTCTTGGCCGTGAACAGTTCAAGGGCGGCGAAGCTTATGGCCTCATGATGCTTGCCACTAGCGGTGCAATGCTCATGACGCAGGCAATTGACTTTGTCGCATTGTTCATCGCGATGGAACTCACGAGCTTCCCGATTTACGCTCTCGTGGGCATCCGCCGCAAGGATATCAACGCGAACGAAGGCGTGTTCAAGTACTTTGTCTCGGGTGCGATTTTCAGCGCCATCTTCCTCTACGGTGTTTCGCTGATTTACGGTGCTACGGGCTCGACGCATTTCTGCGGTCAGGTGATTGACGGCCGCATAGCGATTTACAGCGTGGGCATGCTCTTTGTGATTGCGGGTCTCCTCTTCAAGGCCGGTGCCGCTCCGCTCCATTTCTGGGTGGCCGATGTCTATACGGGCGCCTCTGTCGCCGTCACGGGCTTTATGGCTGCTGTCGTGAAGGTCGGTGCTCTTGCCGCTCTCGGAACTGTCTGGGTGAGCGTCCTCGTGACGCGCTCTGGTGCCGAAGCTGTTTGGAATCTCGCTGAGTCGGTGACTGTTGCAAATCCGTCCCAGGCTTTGTTCTATGTAATCGTGGTCGTCGCGCTCCTTTCGATGGTGATTGGCGCGTTTAGCGGTCTTGCCCAAAATTCCGTGCGTCGCATCTTGGCGTTCTCCGCCGTGATGAATGCAGGCTTTATCGTGATTGGTCTCTTGCTCCCGAATTACCTCGGCAAGGGCGAAATCCAGATGGGTCCGATGTTCTACTTCCTCGTCACCTACGCCATTGCTTCTGCGGGCGCCTTGACGGGTATTGCCTACATGTCGGGCATGGATGATTGCAAGGAAAATCTCGAAGACCTCCAGGGTGCTGGTCGCCGCCGCCCGTTTGTGGCTCTTGGCGTTGCCGTGTGCCTTGCTTCGCTCGCCGGCCTTCCGCCGGTTGCTGGGTTCCTCGCCAAGTTCACGCTGTTCACCGAAGCATTCAACGCAGGTCTCGGCTGGCTTGCCATTGCTGGCTTTGGCCTTTCCTTGGTGGCTGCCGTCTATTACCTCCGCATTGCTTGCGTGCTCTTTGCCCCGGCTAAGGATAATGCTTGCTGCGGACATAGCTGCAAGGTGAGCGTCGCTTACGTCTATCTGCTCCGCTTTGCTGTGGCCGTCGCCGCTATCGCGCTCCTCGTGATTAGCGTCCACCCGGCATTCGCTCTGATTGGATAATGATACATGTCATCCCGGACTCTGTTCCGGGATCACCTTAAAAACGTCCCGGCTGAAAAAGTCGGGATGTTTTTTTTTGTGGCTTTATTTGGTACACCGATCGGTGGACCACCGAATGGTGTACTATTTGGTACACTAAGTGGTGAACTTTTAAAAAATTATATATATTATAGCTAGAGGTTTACTATGGCAGATGCTTTTATATATGGCGCGTCCGTAGAAGGTGATAATTTTACGGATCGTGAAAATGAAACCAAAAGGCTCAAAGCTAATTTCGAACATGGCGTTAATACCTTGCTTATTTCGAACCGACGGATTGGCAAGACGTCCTTGGTTCGTCATGTCAAAAATTTGGTCAATAAGAAAAAGGTATCTGTTGTTTACCTCGATATTTTTGATTGTCGTAGTGAATACGACTTCTATAATAAACTTGCGGCTGCAGTACTTCAGCAGACTTCGTCTAAACTGGATTTGTTCTTGCAAAATGTCAAGACTTTTCTTGGACGTGTATCTCCAAGAATTACCCTTAGTCCAGACCCTACAGCGGATTTTTCCGTTTCGTTAGGGATTACGCCAAAGGAATATGCACCCGAACAGATTTTGCAATTGGCTGAAATTATTGCAAAAAAACAAGAAAAGCATATTGTTGTTTGCATAGATGAATTCCAACAAATAGGTGAATTTCCTGAGTCTGTGACTGTTCAAAAAAGACTTTGTAGCGTGTGGCAGTTGCAGCAAAATGTTTCTTACTGCTTATTTGGTAGCAAAAAACATTTAATGACCAACATCTTTCAGAATAAAAGCATGCCTTTTTTTCAGTTTGGTGATGCTATCTATCTTGGCGTTATTCCAGTAAAGAAATGGGTGCCGTTTATTTGTAAAAAGTTTAAACAGCAAGGGCTTGTCATTAATGAAGAATTAGCGGCTCGTATATGTAATGAAGTTGAAGGATATTCCTCTTATGTACAGCAACTGGCGTGGCTTGTGATGCTAAAAACAGAAAAGGAAGTAACTTCTAAAATTGTAGATATCGCTGTTACGGAGCTTATTTCTCAAAATGCGGCTTTGTTTATGCAGCAGACGGAGGGATTGACGAGCTATCAGATGAATATGCTTCGGGCTCTTGCTAGCGACATTCATGATGGATTTTTATCCAAGAATGTGATGGAAGAATTCCGGCTAGGTACAAAGTCAAATGTCAATAAAATAAAGAAAATTCTCATTGACCGCGATTTGGTTGAAGTACGGGAATCGGGTTTGTTCATCAGTGATCCTGTATTCCAAATGTGGTTTAAGAGATTCTGCTTGTAATTTTTGTATTATCTATCCAATTATCCTCGAATTTTGTTTATTTATCTATGGTGAACGAAGTTTGTCGGAAAAGTGGGAACGAAAAATCAGAGTAAAGAGAAAGAATTTAAATTTGAGCTAATGAAATTCTCAAGAATTTTTTGTTTTTTCGGCATTTTGCTTGTGTCCATTTTTTTTGAAGGATTTGGCGGGGTCCAAGTGCATCGGGGTCTTTTGATGCTTTAGTTCCTGATGCGTATGTTGGTCCTGCAATTGCTATGAAAAGTGATTCGAGTATTTGGAAAGTCAATATTTCGGCTCGGATTCCTAATAACAAACATTTGCATTTAGATGGAATTGTAAATGACGCCGTTAGTGGATATGAATATGGTTTTGGATCGACCGAAGCTGATATTTATTATGATTTCAAAATTTTTCCAGTGACCGCTTCTTTTGATTATTACGAAAAAAAGAAATTTATGCTTGGTGGGGTTGGATTTGGACTTGGACCATATCCGTATTTTCGTTTTACGGGTGGATTTAATGTGCATTATCTTGAAATGGGTGCATTTGTTTCGTTAGGATTGGGTGTAGTAAAATATTCCGCTTATGCTCCCTACATAGATGATCAGGGAAATATAGCGGGTGCAGGAACGAGTACGAAGGGGGTTATAGAATGTGATGGGTGCTATGAGCCTAAGCTAAATGGTAATTTTGGGTTATATATAAGTGCGTTTTTGCCTAATGATTTTGCTCTTTCATATTCCATATATGCATACAATACTTGGTTGCGTAGTGATTTGCAAGGTTATCCGTTAGCTTTTGATTTCCCTTTTATATTCTCGCACTATTTTGGTGGAAGTTATTTGTTCGCTCGCCATTATCAAGTGTCTTTAGGCGCGAATGTTCATTGGTGTAATTCCTTTAGCGAAATAATCTGGAATGTGGAAAGTAAGTTCTCTGTTCTGTTTTAGTTGTTTAAGCGTTTTTTTTGTATTTTGTTTTTGAAAGGGAACTAAAATGATTTGTCCGAAATGTGGTGAAAAGTTCGATTATTACGAGCCCAGCTGCCCGTGGTGCGGGGCTCCGAAACCGGTTGAAGAACCGAAATCGGTTGGCGACGTTTCGCCCATGGAGGGGTCTCAGGAAAAAGAGGACGAGTGCGTTACGTTTGAGTCTCCGCGAAAGTTTGGCTCTGCAGCTTTTACTTCTTTGTGTTATGTTGGCGCTTTGTTCTGGGCTATTTTGGGTGTCATAATTTTTTTTGCTGCTGAAGGAAAATTTTCTCTTGTCGGACTAGTTTTTTTCATCGGTGCCATCTCAATTATTGTTGACGTTTCTTATTCAGGAAATAGCGTGTGTAAAATCAAATGGTATAAGGACAAATTTGTAATATGCACTCGTTCTGATGAGTTTACATTTACATTCGAAAGAGACGAACTTTACAAGATTGAGAATGATGCTTTGGGTGGGAAAATATTTGTTTTTCGCAAAAATAAACAATGCTTCTATGTCAACGAACGCGTCTTTCCTGAAGTTGTTGCTGCAATGAAAAAGGTTTACGGCATATCGGATGAATAAAATTTTTATTATTTTAGAGACAATCAAATTTATATGCGCTTAGTAGCTCTTTTATTAATAGTTTCGATGATGCTGTCGAGTTGTGCTTATGTCACCCCGGCGTTGTGTGTTGGTGCGTCTGTACCGATATTTTATGCTAGTGGTAAAGCTATATACCATGAAAATAAAGAGGAAACTCGGGATTCTGTAAAACAGGCCATTGCGGATTCTTTGAAACAGGAATATCCTGCAATGCTTCAAGATTCGTTATCGGCAATGGCGGCTGATATAGCACAAAAGAACAGGGTGCGAGAACTTAAGCAGGCTGCTTGGAGAGGGGGTGCTGTATTGCTTGTTTTTGCAGGAATTACCGCTGTCGTGATTTTACTTGCGACGCCGTTTAGAGCGAGCCCTGGGTTAGGCGATTAGAATTTCTATATTTTGATTGTAACATTTAATAACAGGTTTTGAATCATGGACAAGATTTATCGTTCTGGTATTGGTTTTGACGTTCACAAATTGGTGGAAGGCCGCAAGTGCATTATCGGTGGTGTTGATATCCCGTACGAAAAGGGCTTGCTTGGCCACAGCGATGCGGATGTGCTTTTGCATGCGATTAGCGATGCTTTGCTCGGGGCGGCTGGTCTCGGCGACATCGGCACGTACTTTCCGGATACGGACCCGGCGTTCAAGGGCGCTGACAGCTTGGAACTCTTGCGCAAGGTCGGCGAAGAAGTCAAGAAGGCCGGTTATGAAATCGTGAACATCGATAGCGTTGTGATGTGCGAACGCCCGAAGGTGAACCCGCACAAGGACCAGATGAAGGCGAACATTGCCCGCGTTCTGGGCCTCGACGTAAAGCAGATTGGCATCAAGGGTACGACGACCGAAAAACTCGGCTTTACGGGCCGTGGTGAGGGTATCGCAAGCCAGGCCATCGCCATGGTGCGCTCTATTTAATTGCTTCAAACGTCATTCTGGACGAGTGGAACGATGTGAGAAATCCAGTTGAATTTGACTGGATGACGCGTTCTTTCTACTTCCTACAGCCAACTTCCATCGTCCAACTAATTTGTTGTTCCCGGTTCAACATGAACGGGGATTTCTTTTTGTTTTTGCATAGATTTTACTTCGCTTTTTCTATATTTTACGCCAGCTTTACAAAATAATTCACTGCCATGAGCCCGGACTAGCTGAAAGGCAGCGACGATGATTCGGTAGTGGCGTAAAAGAGGAAAACGCTATATGGCCTGGATGGCTCTAAAAATGTTGGGATGTTTGGCGCTGCTCATGTTCGGCATGAAGTCGATGAGTGAGGCGCTGCAAAAGATGGCAGGGCCGCAGCTTCGACATGTGCTCGGCACCATGACTACAAATCGTTTTACAGGTATGCTTACCGGCATGTTTGTTACAGCCTCTGTACAGAGTTCGACCGCCACCACGTTGATGACGGTCTCTTTTGTTAATGCGGGGCTTTTGACGCTCATGCAGGCGATTTCGATTATCCTTGGCGCACACATCGGTACGACGGTCACCGCGTGGATTATGAGCCTCGGGTTCTCGTTCAACATCGCGAACTTCGTCTATCCGGCGTTCTTCATCGGTATCATACTTGTTTATATGAACAAGAAGCGAGTCTTGGGCGAGTTCCTGTTCGGTGTCGGTTTCCTTTTCCTTGGGCTTACGACGCTCAAGGAGACGGGCTTTAGCGTGGTGCAGGACCCGGCGGCAAACGCTTCGATTAGCGCCTTCTTCGCTCGCTTCAACGACCCGAATTTCTTCAATTCGCTGTTCTTCCTCGTGATGGGTACAGTGCTTACGTTGTGTGTGCAGTCTTCTGCAGCCATCATGGCTATCACGATGATTCTCTGCTCCACCGGCGTTTTGCACATCGACCAGGGCATCATGCTCGTGCTTGGCGAAAACATCGGTACGACGATTACGGCGAACATCGTGGCGCTCTCCGCCAATACGCAGGCCCGCCGTGCGGCGCTTGCTCACTTTACGATTAACGTAATAGGCGTTATCTGGGTGGTGATTGTGCTCAAGTGGTTCCTCGCTGCTGTTTGCCACGTGGTCGGTTTTGACCTCGGCATTCGCCCGGGCGATGAAGGCTATGCTGGTAACCTCGCGAAAATTTCCGTGGTGCTTGCGACGTTCCACTCGGCTTTCAACGTGTCGAACACGTTTATCCAGATTTGGTTCATCAAGTACATCGAAAAGTTCGTGTGCCGCGTGATTAAGCCCAAGAACTCCGAAGAAGAAGAAGATTCCCGTTTGCATTTCATCAGCTCGGGCCTCATGGGGACTCCTGAACTTTCGCTTCTCGAAGCGCGCAAGGAAATAAGCCTGTTTGCGACTCGCACTCACAAGATGTTCAACTTCGTGCCTAATTTGCTTGAAATGAAGGAAGAGAACGACTTTGTGAAACTGTTTGCCCGCATTGAGAAGTACGAAGGCATTAGCGACAACATGGAAATCGAAATTGCAAATTACTTGAATAAAGTAAGCGAAGGCCGTTTGAGCCCCGAAAGCAAGACGACTATCCAGGCGATGCTCCGCGAAATTTCCGAGATTGAGAGCATTGGCGATTCATGCTATAACATGGCCCGCGCCATCAACCGCAAGTTCCGCAGCAAGGAAGACTTCACGGAGGACCAGTATGCGCATATCAAGCATATTATGGGGCTGTGCGAAAAGGCTCTAGTGCACATGATTGCTGTGCTTGACGATTCGCAGCAGGTGGATGCGAACCGCACGCTGAACCTGGAGAACGAAATCAACGACTATCGCAAGCTCCTGAAAGAGAAGAACATCGTGGATATCGAAAACCAGAAGTACAGCTACCAGATGGGCGTGCATTACATGGACGTGGTGAACGACTGCGAAAAACTGGGCGACTACGTGGTGAATGTGGTCGAAGCCCATGCGAACAGGAGATTTCTGGTATAAAATGCTGAAAAAGTGCAAGTCTTTTGAGGCTTTGCGTTAGATGCCCCGGTCATTGGCTGGGGCTTTGTCTTATGTTTTTGTAAAATCTGTGTAAAGTGTAAATAAAACCTTTGCGAAGCCTTTGTTTTAGGCATTGAAATAATTAGAGGGTCTTTTTATTTTAATGTTGCGTAAATTCGTAAATTTTAAACATGATTTACATCGTAGAAGACAATTCCGAAATCCGCGAAATGGAAACCTATGCGCTCAAGAGCAGCGGTTTCGAAGTCAACGCTTTTGATTGCGGGAAAAGCCTGGATGAAGCGGTTAAGTCTTGCGTGCCGGATTTGTTCATTCTCGATATCATGTTGCCGGGCGAAGATGGCCTTAGCATTTTAAGGCGTCTTCGTGCACAGGAAATTACCAAAAACGTTGCCGTCATCATGCTTACGGCCAAAGGTTCCGAGTTAGATAAAGTCAAAGGGCTCGACTCGGGAGCGGATGACTATATTGCGAAACCTTTCGGCATTTTGGAATTTATCTCTCGCGTCAAGGCGTTGCTCCGTCGTTCGGGCCGATTGAATACCGATGCCGAAGAGCTGAAAACGTTATCTCTCGGGGGAGTATTTCTCGATGAAGCGAAGCACACCGTTACCGTTGGTGGCGACAATGTGGAGCTGACCTACAAGGAATACGAACTTTTGAAACTTTTCTTGTCGCATCCGGGGCTTGTCTATTCTAGGCAACAGATTCTGGAAAAAATATGGGGCATTGATTTTAAAATGGATACGCGGACTGTCGATATGCATGTCAAAACGCTCCGGCAGAAATTGGGTGAGCAGGGCTCCATCATCCAGACGGTTCGCAATGTCGGGTACAAGGCTCAATGAAAGACCGTTTACGATACAGCTTGATTTACATGGGCGTGATTGCCGCTTTGTTTGCTGTATTTTTTACGGTGCGTGTTTTCGAAGGTGAAATGACCGACCAGCTCAAGAGTCAGCTGCGAGAGAACTTACGGCTGATTGAAGTTGCCTATACTAACGAAGCCCTTGGAGACGAACCCCAGAAATTATCCCGGTATGCAAGCAAGGACCTCCGCATTACGCTCATTGACCCGAAAGGTGGAATTCTCTACGACAGCGACGCCGAAGCGGTCAAGATGGAAAACCACAACGACCGCGAAGAGGTCATAGACGCTTTTGAGAAAGGCGTCGGCGAAGACCTCCGTTATTCTTCAACCTTGCAAGCGAAGGTGTTCTACTTTGCCAAACGGCTGGGGGATGGTAAGGTGTTGCGCCTTGGAATGCGCCAGGCGAATCTGCAGCAGGTCTTTTCTAAGACCATCCCGTATCTTATCGTCTTGCTGGCGGCTATTGTCACTGCGTCGATTCTGATTGCGATTGGACTAAGTCGAGCCTTCATCAGCCCGCTCCAAAAGTTGGTGGATCAGTTGGGAACGCCCGAATGGATGAGCATAGAGAACGTCTATAAGGAAATCGCGCCTCTCGTCAACACCATCCGCAAGCAGGACCTCGAACTGCAATTGACGATTGAACAGCTCTCGAACGAGAAACAGAAAATTTCGCATCTGAAAAATGAATTTACGGCCAATGCCTCGCACGAACTGAAAACACCGCTGACGTCCATTTCAGGCTATGCGGAACTTATTGAAAGTGGCTTGGCGAAGCCCGAAGATGTCAAGGTCTTTGCGGGGAAAATCCACAAGGAAGCGCTCCGCTTGCAATCTATTGCAAATGATATCATTACGCTTTCGAGGCTGGACAACCCGGAAGGCGAGCCGTTTGATTTAAGCGAAAAAGTCAACCTTTGGAACGTAGCGCATAGTTGCATCGAGGATCTCTGCCTGAACGCAAACAAAAAGTCCATCCAGCTTTCGCTGGACGGCGACACTTCCGCAGAAATCCTTGGAAACTCGAAACTGCTCTACGAGATGATTTTCAACTTAGTGGATAACGCTATCCGCTATACGGAACAGGGCGGCAAGGTGGTCGTGCTCGTGAAGCCGAATGCCGTTGTCGTGAAGGATACCGGAATTGGAATTCCGGAGGAATGCCAGTCCCGCGTCTTTGAACGGTTCTATCGTGTCGATAAGAGCCGCTCCAAGGAAACCGGAGGAACGGGACTCGGGCTTGCAATCGTGAAACACATCGCAGAAGTCCTCCATGCGTCAGTTCACCTGAATTCGACCGTCGGTTTCGGCACCGAAATCAGGATTGATTTTTCACCCTTTTTAAATACGAATAAGGTTCTATGATTCTTGCAGTTTTAAAAATGATCGGTTGCCTCGCTCTTCTCATGTTCGGCATGAAGACGATGAGTGAAGGCTTGCAGAAACTCACCGGCGGACACCTCCGCGCAGTCCTTGGCACCATGACCAAACACCGTGTGGGCGGGCTTTTGACGGGTACGTTCGTTACCGCTGCCGTGCAGTCCTCGACGGCGACAACCGTGATGACGGTTAGCTTCGTGAATGCGGGGCTACTCACGCTCAAGCAGGCCATCCCGGTGATTATGGGTGCGAACATCGGTACCACCGCGACGGCGTGGATTATGTCGATATTCGGTTTCCAGTTTAACATGAGCAGTTTCGTGTGGCCTTTTTTTGGACTTGGAATTGCACTCTCCTACGTGCATAAAAGTAGCGTGAAAAGCTTCGGCGAATTCGTGTTCGGATTTGCGTTCATGTTCCTTGGACTTACGACGCTACGCGAGAATGCTGTGGCGATGGACCTTTCGCATAACCAGGCGATAATCGACTTTTTCTCATCGACGGGTGGCTGGGGTATCTTCAGTACGCTCTTGTTCCTCTTGCTGGGGGGAATACTTACGATGTGCGTGCAGTCTTCTGCGGCCATCATGGCGATTACCTTGATTCTCTGCTCTAGCGGCGTACTCCCGATTTATCAGGGTATCGCGCTTGTGATGGGCGAAAACATCGGTACTACGGTCACGTCGAATTTGGCCGCGCTCTCGGCGAGTACGCAGGCGCGTCGTGCGGCATTGGCGCACATGCTCTTCAACGTGTTCGGCGTGGTGTGGGTGCTTATCATATTCCACCCCTTTGTGAACATGGTTTGCCATGTGGTGGGTTTCGACCCGAACTTTGTTCCGCAAACAGAAGAAGAAATTGCCCATGCGAGTGTCCGTGTGACATACGCCCTTTCCGGGTTCCATACGGCATTCAACCTTTGTAACGTGATGCTCCTTATCTGGTTCATCAAGCCGATGGAAAAGCTTATCTGTAAGATTATCAAAGAAAAGGAAGATGGCGAAGATTTCAGCATCAAGTTTATTCGCGGTGGCCTCATGAGCACGGCGGAACTTTCGCTGTTCGAAGCACGCAAGGAAATCAACCTCTATGCGGAACGCACTCTCAAAATGTTCCGATTTGTGCCCGACTTGCTCAAGATGAAAAACGAGGAAGAATTTACGAAACTGTTTGAGCGCATTGAAAAGTACGAGCGGATAAGCGACAGTTTGGAAATCGAAATTGGCAGGTATTTGAATAAAGTCAGTGAAGGCCACTTGAGCCCAGAAAGTAAGACTTCGCTGCAATGTATGCTCAGGGAAATTTCAGAAATTGAGAGTATTGGCGATGCTTGCTGCAACATGGCTCACGTACTCAATCGCAAATTTAAGCTCGGGGAAGACTTTACCGAAGAACAGTATAGCCGCATCGATTCCATGATGAAACTTTGCGACCAGGCGATGGAACAGATGCTCAATGTCATCGAAGACAAACCGCATACGAAGGCATCCCATACGTTGAAACTGGAATACGAAATCAACGATTATCGCAAGATGCTCAAGGAACTGAATATCAACGATATCAATGCGCAGCGCTACAGTTACCAGTTGGGTGTGCATTATATGGATATGGTGAACGACTGCGAAAAGCTGGGCGATTACGTGGTGAATGTGGTCGAAGCTCACGTGAACCACAGACTGCTGGGAACGTAGTCGGAATGGAGCCGCAGAGAATGCGGCTCTTTCAATATTTTTATATTTGCAATTTAGTTGGTGTCCTTGGTCCGAATTGGGGCGAACATAAAAAGGAGGGCTATATGAAAAAAATTATGGCGTTGGCTTTTGCCTTGTTCTTTGCGGTAGCAAATGCCGCTGAAACGTATGAGGCTTCGAAAAAAATCACGCAACAGGTTCTGTCAGGGGAACTTTCCCAGACCGTGTATGCTGGCGATGAAATTAAGCCGGTTGAAATTCTATATGAAAATACTGGCCTTGGCAAAGATGCTGTACCAGAATATTTATCGACGAACTTTTTGGAAAATTTTGGCTTGTCGAAAAGGTGGGTGGGCTCTAGATGTGAAATTGCGGGAGAGATGAGAGATGATATTCCCGCTGGTACGTACAATGCTTTTATCGTCGTCCGGGACAATGAAGGCAAGTTCGCCAAGACGGAGTTCGAGTTCACAGTGTTGGAAAAAGAACAAACGTTGTCTTTAAAATGGAATGAAAGTAGCGGTAATGTGGACCAGGAAGTCATTGCGGGTAAGTCTATTACGCCTATCGTTTTCGATTACGAGGGAATAACAAGTTATAGCGTGAGCGGACTTCCGTCTGGACTTATAAAGAATATTGATGAAAAAAAACATAAAATCATGATTGTCGGCACTGTAAATAGCGATGTAATGTCTGGTGATTATGAATACAAAGTCACTGTTAAGAACGACCAAGGCGATGAAAAGAGCATGTCGGGAACGATTGTTGTGAAAAGTGGCAAGGCTCGCACATCAATAAAACTTGTTAGTGGAAAAGCAAGACAGGAAGTCCTGGCGGGCAATGAGATTGAGCCTGTCGTGTTCGAG
>CAMKLO010000037.1 GCA_946413655.1 uncultured Fibrobacter sp.
TACTTTAGTTGTGAATTGCTTTCAGATTTTCTAGTTTTACTAGTGCAATAACAACCGACTTAGTATAACTAGAGAAGAATCAATGACTTATACATTGACTCTCGTTAAAAAAAAATCGACCCCAACAGGCCGATTTTTTGTTTTTTTTGCAATAAAAAGCAATCCTAAAAAAGTTCCAACTGAGGTGATGGCCTTGGTTTAGGTTTTTCCTTTTTACCATAAAAAATTTGAATTTTGCCAAATTGCTTATCAGTAATGCACAGAATACTAACAGATCCTTCCGGGGGCATCATGCTTTTAACTCTAGCAATGTGAACATTTGCGTTTTCCACCGAGGGACAATGGCGAACATAAATAGACAACTGAAACCGCGTAAAACCGTCTCTCAACAAATCCTTACGAAATTGAGTATGCCGTTGCCGCTCAATTTTCGTTTCGGTAGGCAAGTCGAAAAAACACAAAACCCACATAATTCGATACTCGCTAAATCTGTCCATCCGGAACCTCTGGATAGATGATTTTTCGACATTCCCCTACAAAACATTTATAAAGGGACGCTGTCGTCGTACTAACGGCGTTCATCAACGGACTGCGATTTGCACCGATAATAACCTCTATTGTTGGCAATTGCAAAATCAAAGCTTTAATATCCGTAGTCAAATCTTTAGGAATGTCATCCAATTCTTCTAGAATTTTAAAAACTAATTTATCTGCTATCGGTCTATAAGGTTCCATCACATCATCTGCCAAACAGTATGCATTATAACGATTATGATGATGTATCCCAAAAGTTGGCAAAAGTCCACTTACAACAAGAGATCTTGCAACAATCCCACGTAATATTGCATAAGCATAATTCAGCAAGTTATTTGGAGGGATTCCATTTCTGTCACGAACAAAATCGGGAATGTTCGGAAATATTTCTTTCCAATAATAGGCAGCAGCGACAGCTTCACGATTGTCTGCGTCACCACTCCGTACCGAACTAGCCCAAGCAAGCATATTTTTCGCATCAAATCCGTGAACTAAACGCAATACAGATGCTTGATTTATAATTTTCTGTTGAATAGTCTGTTGCCACAATTGTTTTTTCAACGGAAGCGAAGCCTCAATCTGAGCATTGAAACGTTCTGATTGCAAAGTATTTCCCGCAAGAGGCAACAACAATCCCTCTGGCAAATGAGTTTTCCCACAATTAAGAAGAGCGCAGTTATTCTCTAACAGGGCTCCTAAAAGAGCGTTCGTAATCGTAATCTGCGGAGAATCAAGAACAACGAAACCAATATCTTCAATGGCTACCGTACGAACCTCTTCATTCGGCTTCTTGACAACCAGCTGGTTGTCCTTTAGGCTTAAATAAGCGGCATTGCCAAAATAAAGGGTTCGCTTAATCATAGGCTAATCCATTTTAATATTTCCTAACCGATCATTCTTTAAAGGAAAACATTTTTCTTTTATAGAGCTTTTATCATCGGTAAATTCAACTTTATTCAGTTGCGTGTATTCAACTTTGTCAACAATACTTTTAGCTGTGTTGGCTAAAACAGCGTACAATCGACTTCCCGTGAATGAAACTACTTTGTATATTCGTTTTTTGTCAATAAAGCAAATGCCGTTTTTCAACTCATCATCGGTCGGCAAATAAACTAAATCATTTGGCGAAAGAATAAACAATAATTTTACATTGGCAGAAATAAGTTTCTGCTCCTTTAAGAATTGTTCAACATTGTTTCTCCATTTTGCCCCAAACTTTTTTTGACAATCAATCATTACGTTCAAGGGAATAGTCAAATAAGAACGGTCCCCCTGCTCATTGGAGAATACAGCAAAGAACAGATTTGTTCCCTTCGCCGCTTCAACAAATTTTTGTGGTTTATTACCTTTTTGACCAACTGCAAATTTATCTCCTTTTTCATACCACCGAACTTTATATACAGGTTGATGATATTTACCTCCATTAAGATCCTTAATATTGCGGTTCATTTCTTCAATTCCATCTGGAGAAAACGCGATTTCAGAGTCATTGTCTTTTGCAGCAAGATGTGCCAAAAGAATCTTTTGGATGCCGGTATCAGTTATTTCGTTTTCAATCTTCTTTTTGTCAAAAGAAGAGTCTAAGGGTTTTCTTGTCGCAAAATAATGGTCGTTTGTTTCACTTGTAAAGTAATAAACTTGAATTTTAGAAAGACCAATCTCTTTTTTTATATCTTTAGTAGTTTTATCCACATTTTTCAACGCCAATATTTTACCTTTAAGCTCTTTATCGACTATACGAGAAGGATCCTTTAAGGCCGCGTCAAGGGAAACATCTTTTATTTTCTTGAGATTGACCTCGCCAAAGACGGTGTCTTTGTGCATGGGCTTACGAATTGCCCAGCTATCTCCTTTTTCTTGTTTAACGAAGACCTTTTTCTTTTGGTCGTTAAAGTGCTGAGTGTAGTTAGAGGTTTTATTGACAATTCGTTGATTTCGCTTAAAACTAACAACGATATTTTCGATGGAATTCTTCGCATCAATTGTGAATGAATCCCATGGCTTTAAGAATTCCTTAGGAACTTCGCGTTCTTTACCATCAATTACAACTTTTTCATATTTACGCAATTTTCGTTGAAGTTGATATCGATTTATGTTGGACTTTGAACGCGCAGCTTCGTTATTCAGCAAATTGACATGATCACGTGTAGTACATGCGATTACAATGGCGTCCATTGCGTGATGCCGATGGTCAATACGTTTTTTGTTGAATCCCTTTTGTAATTCTATGGGCATTGTGGGGATTTCATGACCTTCTGCATTTGTTGTTGTAAAACAATCTTTTCCTGTAATTATGTTCAATCGTTGGAATCGAGGTAGTACAATGCTGTTCCAAACATCATTCATTCCCCAATCCTTTTTTAAACGGTCTGTGATTGCACCGTTACATGGTATTAGGTTCTTTGAAATCGCTTCTTGCTCGTATTCACCGTTTGAATCTTTTTCACGAACAATATTAGAAAGAAACCCTTTAATCATTTTACTGATGTATCGGCTGTCATTAAGTTGACGCTCAATAAATTCATCGGGAATGTTTTCTAGTAGCAATTTCTTCATCTTTCCGCGGTTCTTGTAATAATGCTCCTTCACGAAACTTTCGTATGCATCAACAGAAAGTATTTCTACTGTTTCACCTTGACTAAGTTGAATTTTTTCACCATGATGGTTCTTTATAAATTCGAGACCAAGTTGATTGTCTTTCAATTTGTTGACTTCGGACTCGCAAATGACTTTATTGCTGAAGGAATCATCGAAGTACCGAGATTGAGGAATCACGTGTTCAATCTCGTATGCTGATGTAAATAATTTGCTAAGAGATATTTGCTTGCCTGTATAGGGTGAACGATATTTTTGTTCCAACCAGCACTTATACTTGATAATCTCTGACTTTGATGGTTGTGCCAGTTTTGAAATCTTAGAAATGTCCTGGTAATCCTTGTCATCCTTTGAAAGATTGTCGAGAGCATTTTCTTCGTAAATGCGTAGAATATCCTGTTGACTGGGCGAATGTGGACGAACATTTTCGATGCCCATTTCTGGATTAGCGAATTCCATCAGCAAGGCCTTGATTCGAAGATTCGTATTTTCGTTTTGCTGAATCCGTTCGGTCATTTTTTTACGAATGTCGGCAGGATTTTTTAATTCTCGTCCAAGTTCAAGGTGAATTTCGTCTATGGAACCTTCCTGTTTCCATATATCATGAACGGTACGCAATGTTTCTGTGACGATTTGTTCTACAATAGGGTTGCGCAAAGAGTGCTGCTTAAAGTTTTTTAGATATAGCTCGATATCTTCTGCTTTCTCCCATTTTTGAATTTCCTTTACTTCGGAGTGTCTGTCATAAACAATATAACATGCGAGCCAAACGGGAAGAGCCTTAAATTGGCTTACGTCCTTTAGATCGATTGACAAATCGCGAACCCTATTGCGAATATGTTCGTCATATTCGGCATTGATAATTTTATCAATTCGATTCTTTGTATTCTCATCAATATTTTCTTCTTTCCAATATTTGCCCATTCTCATCAAGGCGAGCAGTTTTTTGATGGCTTTTTCTGAATATGAACCATAATCTTTAGCAAACGGCTTGATTTTCTTAAAGACTTCAACAAAGTTTTTGTTTAAGGAATGTTTGCTGGCAAAAGTATTTAGTGCCGTTTCGAGTTCTTTTTTGTCATCGATTGAATACAAAAGATGCCATAAGGACATTTCCGCATCTGTAGTTAGGAAGTCTTCGCTTACTTCGCATTTTTTTAATCCCGCAAGAATTGTCGCGCGAGTCTCGTTGCAAGGATATTCCTTGTCTTCTACATAATTCCAACGATAGGGGTATTGATCTTTTCCCTTTTCTTTTTTGATCTTGAAATAGGAATTCAGTAAAACATCTTGTTTGATGGATGGTCTATCATTGAGCCAATCAAATAACTGAACATAATCATCGTCTTTTTTCAACCATTTACTGGTTACGTCTTTATCGGTATAAAGCTTGCCATCAATTTCTACTTCTCTTTGGTAAATTCGTAAATTCTGAATGAATTGCCATAAACGGAATTCCTGAAAATACGGATTAGATTTCGCAATGCATTTGATGGGAGATTTTTTCTTCTCGTCATTTTCTTTATAGATGTGTTCCTCGTAAGGACAGTTGCTAATGAGCGATTTTTTGCTTTTTAGCGGCCGCTGATAGAAAAGGATGTCGTCCAAAAAGAATTTGACGAAATCTGGTTTGGAAATGTTTTTACGATGAGCTTCGTTATTAGCATAAAGTTCTTCGATACATGCTTGGTACAAGGATTCGTTCTGTAACTCAGGAATTAACGATTGCTGTTTTTCGAGAATTTGACGTAATTCATCTTTGTAAAATTTACGTTCAACAGTTCGAACTAGTTTTCCGATGATTTTTTGATTAGGCTTCTGCAGAAGGGCTTCATAAATGTAGCAACCAACTGTTTTTTTAGATTGATCAATGTCCGCTTCGGTTTTCTTTTTGAGGAGAGTCCAATCATCTTCTTGAGGTGCTCTAAAGGAACGTTTAATATTTCCTTCTTTATCTTTCTTAGGCGACCCATCCTTTTCTAAATCGGTCGTTACAATAAATTCTTTGATTTTTCCTTCCCAATCAAGGGGCGTTTTGCTCGTACGCCTGTAAATCATTCCATTTTCAAGGAACACATTATACCATACATCTTCACCTTTTTTCTGATCAGTTGCTTCAACTTTTACAACTTTTTGAGCAAGAAACTCAACACATTTATCTTGTTGTTCTTCATCTTCTTCGCCTCTCAATTGGTTATAACCGCGTTTTTGGTTAAACTGCAGCAAAACCCATGCGAGTTCTTCTTTTGAGAGAGGCTCTCTTAAAGCTTTTTGACGTAAATAGTAGATTGTCCAATCATAGGGGACTTTCTTTTGATTATCAACAAGCTCTGGTTGATATTTCTTAAAATCCTTCAACATCTCATGGAAGGCGTCTTGAAAAACGAATTCCATTTTGCCGTCAGCATTTTTTCGCCAAGCAATTTTAGGCTCACTATCATCGGAAAATTTACCGTACCGATTTACCTTATCGGCGAAGTGCTTGGGAAGAAAACCCATAAGGTTTAGAACTCGAAGAAGTCTTTCTCGGCGGAGTATGGCACGTTCGTGTAAACGGCGAGCCATTCGCAATCTTGTACGTTCGGCGGTCTGTGAAATAGAATTACCCTTGTCAAAATCACCTAAAATATCTGCCGACATTGGAATAATTCGGCTACCGACGTTACTTATGCCGGTGGGCTTTAAGCATTTTGACCCGTCTTCTCGAATCAGCTCATCTGCATTTACCACGGCCCAGCCGATGCTGTTGGTCCCCAAATCCAAACCAAGAATTTTTTTCATATAGAGGCTTCTCCAAAGAGTTTCTTTCAAATAAGAGTGTTTAATAATATATGTTCTTTTTCGTAAAAACGGCGTTTTTTTGCGAAATTTGCAAATTTTCTTGATTTTTACAAAAAATACATCTTAATAAATATACACCACATCCAATGTCATAAAGTGACACATCCCTATTTTTTTCATTTTTCTAGGTAAAAAATATTTTTTTCATCAAATCTATTGACCAACTAAAAAATTTTGTCTATATTCATGACATAATCTGAAAGCAATTCACAATAAGGATTATTCCGTTGTGAAAACATTTAGGGCGGCACATACGTGTCGTCCTCTTTTTTACCCCTTCGAGCTATTTCTACAAGACCGGGTGAAGCTCTGTGTAGCTCGGAACTTTAGTTCCGTTCACAGTCTATAATGATGAAATAGCCACCGATGTAACTAGCACATTCATAGAAATTTTAATTTCGTTATGAATGTAGCTGGGTACTACGGACGCCGAAGGCGTCAAATCTAACAAAAAATCCAAGATTTCGTAATACTTCAATTATATTCAAACAATTCAAATCCTTCAAATTTCTTACAATTCTCTAAAACACTTGCTCATTATCACAACCCGTTTTTAGGTGTGGACATTTTAGTGACTTTTGTCAACAGGTAAAAGGCAAAATACCCCTATTTCACCACTAATTATCTAATTTCTATATAGATATACAAGGGCCAATTTATGAACAGCTTCAAGACTTTAATTGCAGCATCTCTGCTTGGAACGGCTGCATTCGCGGCTCCCGGCCTCACGGTGAAAGGGACCGATCTCCAGTACAACGGCAAGAAGATTTTCTTCTCGGGCACGAACCTCGCCTGGAGCGACTACAACTCCGATGTGGGAGCAAGTCCGCTCGACGAAAACGCATGGCGCAAGGCTGTCGAGGGCACGCGTGCTGCGGGCGGCAACGCGATTCGTTGGTGGCTTTTCAACAACATGAGTCAGAGCCCGACGATTGACGAGGCAACGCACTTGGTCACGGGCCCGAAAGAAAACACTATCGCGAACATGAAGAAGGCTTTGGACATTGCCGAGGAATACGGCGTGATGGTTTCGATGTGCCTTTTCAGCCACAACTTGATGGAACCGAACCAGTGGGGTCTTTACAACGAAAAGCTCGACATTTCCGCTAACGAAAAGCTTTTCGAAGACGAAGGAACCAAGGCGTTTATAGACAACGTTTTGATTCCGGTCGTGAAGGCGATAGGCAATCACAAGGCTCTCATGACTTGGGAAGTTTTTAACGAGCCCGAGGGCATGACTACAGAATGCAGCGGCTGGACCACAAAGAAGATGGCGCTTGCCAAAATCCAGAAGTTTACGAACAAGGTTGCAGCGGCGATTCACACGACGAACCCGGAACTTCTCGTTTCGACGGGTAGCGTGAACATCCAGTATCAGAAGCACTGGAACGACGCGGCGCTTATCGCTGCGGGTGGCGAGGCGAACGGTACGCTCGACTTTTTCCAGACGCACTACTATCCGTATTGGCAAAACGATGCGGTGAGTCCGTTTGTGAATACGGCAGCCCAAATGGCCGCCAAGTACAGCTATGATAGCAAGCCGATGATTATTGGCGAATTCCCGGCAAGCGGTTGGAAGGGCGATACATATCGCTCGAATTTTGCAGCAAAGACGGAAATTTCGACGGAAGAATGCTACCGCAAGGCGTTTGACGGCGGTTATGCGGGTGCTCTCGCCTGGCAGTATATTGGCGACAAGACCGAAGCGAATTTCGGTGGTTACAGCTACACGATTGATCCGGCGCTCAAGGCAATGACGGCTCTCGCCGCAAAAGAAGAAGCAAGCATCAAGATCAAGGACGTGAACATTGAAGGTGGCAACGGTGGAAACGGCATGATGGCCGTGACTTACGGCGGGGACAACGCCCAGGTGGAATACCAGAACAAGGGCGGCTGGGACCTTTCCTCCGCAACGACGTTTACGTGGACTGCCAAGAACAACGGAACTTCTGACGCAGACCTTTACCTTATCTTCAAGCTCACCGATGATTGGACATGGACAGAAACGAGCGGCAGCTGCAAGGTTCCCGCCGGCGAAAAAGTCACATGCTCCATCGATATTTCGGAACATGCCGACCGCAATAAGACGCTCAGCATCACGTTTGCGAACTATGCCGCGGGCTACACGGGCACCATCATTTACGATGACATCAAGGCTGGCGCCACGACGCTTTTCGACTTCAACAAGGACAAGTACGATGCTTTCAAGCGCGGCTACGAGAACACCGAAGAGATGATTCCGGAAATCAAGATTGTGTTCGACGAGAACTACACCTCGGGAAAAACAAGCTTGACGAAGGGCAGAATCGCTAAGGCTTCCAAGTTCAGCGTCAGCGGCGACAAGATTATGCTGACCACAAGGGCGGCAGGCAAGGTGAGTGTCGATGTGTTTGGCATGAACGGTAGGATTGTCGCGACACTTTTCAATGGTAAACTCGGAGCAGGCAGTTACATGTTCAGTCTCGCCGACATGCCGAAGGGTCAGTATATCATCCGCATGAAGGCTGGCGCCACGACAACGAGGCCGATTATCATCAAGTAGAGTGCACTAACCACAAAGCAACAAGCGAGAGTCCCGAGCGGTTCGGGACTCTTTTTTACGGAAAAAAGCAACAATAAAATCCTTTGATTTTACATTGCAAAAATATAGATTAACCATTGGAGATATGGCATGTTTATGAAGACTTTCAATCACACTAGTTTCGCAGTCACCGCAACACTCGCTGCATTTGCAGCCACGGCATTTGCCGCAGGCACTCCCATCCGCATCGAGGCCGAAAACGCAGTTCCCACCGATGACCACAAAGTCGTCGTTAGCGAAAACGCCAAGGCGTCCGGCGGAAAGTTTGTCGAAATGAAAGACGGCAATCTGGAATTCAAGGTGACAATCCCCGCCACGGGTTATTACACGCTCTGGGCAACGTACCAACTGCCAACGGAATCTGGCAGCAAGATTCAAAACTTGACCGTGAACGGAGTTTCTGCCGGGCAAATTTCTTTTGGCATTTCCGACGACTTCAAGAGCATCAAGGGCGCGGGCAAAATCAAGCTTACCGCGGGCGAAAACATTATCGGGATTGTTCACAGCTGGGGCTGGGTAAACCTCGACTACATCGAACTTACAGAATACGAGGCAAGCCCGTGGAGCATTTCGCCGAAACCTGTTACACCCGAACCCACCGAAAGTGCCCAGAAACTCTACAACTTCTTGCTCAACAATTTCGGCAAGCACGTGATTAGCGGCGTCATGACAAATCGCACCATGGAAAACGATGGCAAATACACTCCGCAAACCTATGAAACGCAGGAAGAACTCAAGTACATCCATGATGCCAGCGGCAAGAACGTGGTTCTCGTGGGTTTTGACTTTTTGCATAGTTCAGGCAAGAATTCTGACCAGCAATGGCATCAGGGTTACACCCATGCCTCGCTCGAAATGGCAAAGACCGTATGGAAAGCGGGTGGCATCCCGGCATTCAACTGGCATTGGAAAGACCCGATGCACGACGTGGAAGCGTTCTACACTGAATCTAGCAACAACACGCCTTTCACCGAATTCAGCATCACCAAGGCTTACGACGAAGCGACTGAAAAGTGGAAAACAGAAAGTGCGGAATACAAGGCTATTGTGCGCGATATGGAAATGATAGCCGACTCGCTATTGACCTTGCAAAAAGAAGGTGTTGCCGTTCTTTGGCGCCCGCTCCACGAAGCAAGCGGAAAATGGTTCTGGTGGGGCACCGATGGTGCGAAGCCCTGCGTTGCTTTGTACAAGCTCATGTTCGACATTTTCGTAAACCAGAAGGGTTTGCACAACTTAATTTGGGTGTGGACGACCGACGAAGCATCCGACGCTCTCGACTGGTACCCGGGCGATGAATATGTGGATGTCGTGGGCCGCGATTACTATTACTACCCGCGCGAAGCCAATCATTCCAGCCTCGTGGGGAGTTTCGAAACCGTGAAGGAAATGTTCGGCGGCAGAAAAATCGTGACGCTCAGCGAAAACGGCTCTGTGCCCTACCCCGACGAGATGAAGGCCGATGGAGCGAACTGGAGTTGGTTCATGCCGTGGTACGGCGACTACGCGATGGAAGGTTGGGCAAACGACAACAACAAGGAATCGTGGAAAACCGTAATGAACAACGAATACACCTTGACGCTCGAAGACATGCCCGGCTGGGACAAGTACAAGATCGAGGAACAGCACACGACCAGCATCGAAAACAGGCTACACGCGCAAAAGGCTGCCGCAAGTTTGTCTGTTGTCGGCAAGAATTTACAAATTAGCGTTCCGGGTTCAAACATCGCAAACGCCACCGCAAGAGTCGCGATTTTCGACATGCAGGGCAACCGCGTCTTGCAAGAAACGGTCAACTCCGCAAACGCAGGCATTGACTTGAGCAGGATTGCCGTTGGGCAATACATCGTAAAAGTGCAAGGGAAAGGATTTACGCAGAACGGAAGAATCCAACTAGTCGGCAATAGGTAGTTGACAGAGTCATTCTGGAGCGGGGATTCAAATATCTTGAACAAGCTCTTGCAAGAACCGTATGGTTCCTTCGTCCCTACAGTCCTCAGGATGACGATTGTCCAAGCTGCACAACATTGCTCTAGTAACTAGCCCGCAGGGCGCAGTAACTACTAACTAGTAACTAAATTGGAGTGTGATTATGGGATGTAAATTAATCGCGGGCGTTTGTTCCGCAATGGCTATTGCCACAGCAGTCGCGGCATCATCAGCTTATGCCGCACCGACAACTTACGAAGCCGAAAGTCAACCCGGCGTTGACGCGGCCTCAATCGTATCTGCCGAAGGGTTCTCTGGCGGCAAGTACGTGAAACCGGGCACAGATGGCTTTACATTCAAAGTCAAAGTCGAAGAAACGGCCGTCTATGACTTCACCACGAAAGTTCTCATCAAGCAGTACGACTGGTTCGAATCGAAGATTGTCGTGAACGGCACAGAAGCAGGCTCTTTGCTCACCAAGCCGCGCACTTGCGACTCCGCATTCGTGATTACCGCTTCTGCCAAAATGCGTGCTGGCGAAAACACAGTTACCGTCGGTAACGGCGGCGCTCTCGGCGTTGATTACATTACCGTCGAACGCCATCCAGATCCAACTTACACAATCAGCGCAGTTCCCGTCACGCCCGAAGCTACGGAATCGGCACGCAAAGTCTATAGTTTCCTCCGCGAAAATTTTGGCAAGAACACCGTCAGCGGCATGATGATTAGCGACCAGAATTTCAACTACGATTACGGCAATATGCGGCTCATTCCGCCAGGCGGCTGCACACCCGCCGATTCCTGCAAGTTCAGCGATGAAGAAGTCTCGTGGAAGGGCCAGACCGACATTGCCGAATTCTACAAGCGCTCGGGACACTACCCCGCTATTGGCGGCTTCGACATGCTCTTTGCGGCAGGCGGCCACCACGAAGAAGGCTGGTTCAAGGGGTACACCGAAAACAACCTTTTGATGACCGAACAGCTGTGGAAAATGGGCGGCATTCCGACCTATACCTGGCACTGGAAAGTCGGCGAAGACACTGTTTTCTACACCAAGGACGCTTATCCGAACAACGGATACAAAGCAAGTGGATGCACCGAAGGCGTCAAGGGCACGAGCGAGAACAACACCTGCTTTAACTACACCAAGGCATTCAAAGGCGACAAATGCGAAGAGCTCAACGAGACCTCGCAGGAATACAAGGACATCGTCGCCGATGTGGATATCGTTTCGGGTTACTTCAAGCAACTGCAGGAGAAAGGCATTGCCGTCATCTGGAGGCCGCTTCATGAAGCAAGCGGTGGCTGGTTCTGGTGGGGTGTCGGCAGTGGCGACTGCTACAAACAACT
Organism: uncultured Fibrobacter sp.; assembly: GCA_946413655.1. GTDB lineage: Bacteria > Fibrobacterota > Fibrobacteria > Fibrobacterales > Fibrobacteraceae > Fibrobacter. The sequence goes on from CAMKLO010000037.1 coordinate 11,831, forward strand.
TTACCGCCTCGTCTTTAACCGCATGGTGAAAACAAACGGCCTCAAGAACTTGATTTGGGTCTGGAACATCAATACGGACCCGCAATTTGGTTACGATTACTCCGCTCTCAATGCAAGTTGGTACCCTGGCGATGAATATGTCGATATCGTTGCTGTTGACATTTACGACCCGCTCAACAACCATAATTCCGGTGCAAACTACTACAACAAAATCGTGAGCGATGTCGGCACGAATAAGATGATTGCCTTGAGTGAAAACGGCGCCATTCCAGACGTTGACAGCATTGCCGAAGACAAGGCCAATTGGAGTTACTGGATGACCTGGAGCCAGACTTGGAGCGGAAACTTCCTTGAAAAGACTCCTACGGACATATGGAAGAAAAACCTCGACGACAAGCGCATCATCGCACTTGACAACATGCCTGATTGGGATAAAGTCACCGTACACAATTCCGTTCAAAAGCGCCCCTTCAATATTTCAAACAACATAAATCTTTCTATAAGTGGCAAGTCTCTTTCGCTATCTACGAATCAAAACGGACGAACCACAGTCACCGTTTTTGACTTGACCGGTCACCGCGTTGCAACACTTTTGCAAGGCAATATTTCGGCAGGAACGCATAGTTTAAGCCTTCAATCGCTCGCCGCCGGCAATTACATCGTCAAGGCAAGCGTCGGACATCACAACACGATGCAGGTTTTTCGCCTAAAATAGAGTTCGCTGTAACATGTATTCTAAAAAAAAGGTTCGTTTTTGAACCTTTTTTCTATTTTTAAATCATGACCGTAAAGAACCCCCTTTATTTTACCATTCACGGACATTTTTATCAACCGCCTCGCGAGAACCCCTGGACTGGCATCATCGAGAACCAACCCAGCGCACGTCCGTTCCACGACTGGAACGACCGAATTGCAAGCGAGTGCTATAGCCCCAACTCCGCGAGCCGTATTCTAAATTCCAACGGCAAGATTGTCGATATTGTCAACAACTACGATTTCATGAGCTTCAACATCGGCCCTACGCTGATGGGATGGATCCGCACCAACACGCCCGACACATACAAGCGCATTCAAAACGCAGACAAGCGCAGCCAAGAACGTTTAAACGGTCATGGCAACGCCATCGCTCAAGTCTATAACCACATCATCATGCCGCTCGCCAGCACGCAAGACAAGCGCACGCAAATCCGTTGGGGTATTGAAGATTTCAAGTTCCATTTCGGTCGCATGCCCGAAGCCATGTGGCTTGCCGAAACAGCCATCAATTTCGAGACGGTCGTCGAACTCATCAAAGCGGGCATCAAGTTCACCATACTCTCGCCCACGCAGGCAGACCAATTCCGCAAGATTGGCGACACGAAGTGGACCGATTGCAGCAACACGAACATCGACACCACACGCCCGTACCGCATTTACCCGCGCGACAAGGAAGGAAAACTCGTCTGTGACGGTTATCTGGATGTATTCTTCTACAATCCGTGGCTATCAAGCGCTGTCGGTTTTGAACACTTGCTCCGCGATGCCGGGACGTTCGGCCGCCGCATCGAAAGCGCCTGGGACGCAAACCGCAACGAACCGCAACTCGTAAGTATCGGCACCGACGGTGAATCTTACGGACACCACGAACCGTTTGGCGATATGTGCGCCGCCTGGCTTTACAACAAGTTCGCCCCGCAGAACAACATGCTTCCGGTGAACTACGGCTGGTTCCTCGAAAAGTTCCCGCCAAAACATGAAGTCGTACTCAAGAATTTCTACGGCGAAGGTTGCGCTTGGAGCTGCGCTCACGGCGTTGGCCGCTGGTACAGGGACTGCGGATGTTCCACCGGCGGTGGCCCCGACTGGAACCAAAAGTGGAGAGGTCCACTCCGCGACGCTTTCAACCATCTCAAGGATGTCGCCGACAGCATCTTCGTCCGCGAATTCGAAAAGCTTTCAAAAATTGATCCGTGGGAAGCACGCAACAACTACATTCAGGTGATTGTCGCTCCCGAAGATGAATCCCGCAAAGAAACGTTCCTCAAGGAAACGCTCAAGAATCCTGACAACAAGGAAGAACGCATAAAGGCGCTCCGGCTTCTCGAAATCCAGAAGTTCTGCCTGTTCAGCTTCACGAGCTGCGGCTGGTTCTTCAACGATATCGAAGGTCTCGAACCCGTGCAGAACATGCGTTACGCACTCCGCGCAATGCAGCTCTTAAAGCCGTTCCTCCCCATGGGAGACAACCTCAAGAGCGAAGTTCTCTACATCCTCGCTCGCGCCACAAGTAACGAACACAAGTGGAACGGCGCCGAAGTCTTCACAAAGTACGCCGAAGAAGACGTTCCCTCCGTCATCAAGCAGATGGCCGAACGCGCCGCAATTTACCACCTCGAACTTGAGGACGACTACCTGAACAAGGATTCCCGCATCACGGCGACAAAGATTGCATCCCGCCGCCGCCAGACTTTGGTGCGCACCACCTACGAAGACAACGACCTCGGCGAATCCTGCGTCACGACAAACCTCGTCGTTACAGACTCGCTAAGCCGCGTCAACATCATCGTCATGATGGGCGAAGAAAAAGATTGCGGGCTTTCCTTTGTCAACGACGCGAACATGACAACGGACGAACTGCACAACCTCTACCCGACGGCTTATGTTGTCCGCATGAGCAACCTCGCCAGCGACTCGCTCAAGCGCATCAACCAGCTTTCAACGCAAAAGCACCTCGAGAGCATCACGAAGTCGTTCTCCGGTTTCGCACTGAACCATGGCATTTCCATCGACAGCCTTGCCGACCCGGACCACACGCTGCCGGACACCATGCGAAAGATTCTCACCGTTGAAATCAACGCGAGAATCCACCATGCCGCATTGCGGTTGCTGAACGAACACAGCAAGATTACCATTGCAGAAATCAAGGAACTCATCACCGAGGCGACATCGCTCAACACCAAGTTCAGTTTTGGCGGGCTTGGCCGTATGTTCCACCACAAGCTAACGCAGCTCATCGACGAAGTTTCCAAGAAGTACAACGCAAAGACGCTCAACTACATCACGGACCTCATCACAGTTGCGGACTGGCTAAAACTATTCATCAACAAGACGGCCCTCGAAAACCACGCCTTTGGATTCTACAAGGAATACAAAGACGAACCGGAAGGAAAATTCGCGGCGCTCAAGCCCATGTTCCAATGGCTGAACTTTGAGGTCGCCAATGTCTAACACGCCGTATAAGCTGTCGAACGCGCCGCTTATTGCGGAGCAGCAGATAAAGAATCGTTTGGAATCGCTCGCCCAAGAATTGAAGGCTTGCGATTTCGATGTGATTTTATCTGCACTTACCGGCAGCTACATGTTTGCGGCAGACATTTCTCGGAAAATTGCAAAACCCGCCTTGAAAATCTATTTCATCAAGGCGTCAAGCTACGGCGATTCCACGCAATCCAGCGGAAAAGTCCAAATCAGCGGACTCGAAAAGCTCGACATCAAGGGCAAGCGCATTTTGCTAGTCGATGATATTCTCGACACGGGCAACACGATGTTCGCACTCGTGCAAGCCATTGCAGAATACGGCCCCACATCCATCAAGACTTGTGTACTGTTGAACAAAGAATCACGACGAACGGTTGACTTTCACGCCGATTTTGTCGGTTTTGAAATTGAAGACAAATTTGTGGTCGGTTACGGTCTCGACTATGCTGACGAATACCGGACCCTGCCCGAAATATGGACACTTGAAAAGCTATGATAGAAAACAACCCGAATGAAACCGACGACTTGAACGAAGCCAAGAAACACGCGACACAAACGTTCGCCGCCCTTGAACGTAGTTTTTCAAGAATGGCGTATCGCAAGCGGAATACCATCCGTATTATCGTTTGTCTCGTTTTCTTTTTCCTGGGTTATCAAGCAAACAACTTGTTTAGCAGCGGTGTCCCGACCGAAAAGATTATCGAAAAAATAGCGGCACAGCCGGACCTTCCAAACAACAAATGCAAGTTTCGCTACGACCGCCCTATGGAATACGCCATCATGCACGAATGCGTATTCGCCCACGATATTCCGACAAACGAAGTCAAGCTCATCCAACGCATCAACTACTGCTCTTGCGCTTTGGAACGCGTACAAAAAAAGAAGCCCTTCCAAAAAATGTTCGAGAACAATCTGGAGGACTTCACTTTCAAAATTCGCGAAGAGATTCTCTGCAAGGATGAAAAGATTCCACAAGCACTGGAAATCGATTCTGAATCTTCTACAAAATAAGCATACCGTCGCCGTAGCTGAACAGTTTAAGTTTGTTCTCTACGGCCATTTTGTATGCGGCAAGCGTATTTTCGCGGCCATAGAACGCGGATACCAACAAGATGAGGGAACTTTTCGGCCAATGGAAGTTGGTCAAAAGGCCGTCAATTAGCTTGTACTTGTATCCCGGGTAGAAGAACGCGTACGTCACGCCCTTTTGCGGTTTCAGGAATCCGTTCGCATCGGCAATGGTCTCGACCACGCGTGTACTTGTAGTGCCCACAGTCACAATGCGGCCGCCATCGCGTTTGGCCTTGTTGATGATGTCAGCGTTTTCCTTGGTGAGTTCGTAATGTTCGCCATGCATCTTATGCTGCGAGAAATCTTCAACAGAAATATTCTGGAACGTGCCCGGCCCTACATGGAGCGTGACTTCAGCGACATAGACACCCTTCGCCTTCAAGTCTTCGAGCATTTGTTCGCTAAAATGGAGACTCGCGGTCGGCGCGGCAACGGCTCCGGCGTACTTTGCAAAAATAGTCTGGTACGCCTTTTTGTCGTCTTCGTCATCGGGGCGTTCAATGTAAGGCGGCAGCGGAACATGCCCTTCCTTGTTCATGACTTCTTCCATTTCGGCTGGAGTCTTTTCAAAGCGCAGAACGCGGTTGCCATCTTCTTCGTGAACTTCTTCCACGAATGTACGCACTCCGGCAAGCTTGAGTTCGCGCCCCACCTGGAACGCCTTTCCCGGATGCACTTTAGCTTCAAAGCGAGCCTCCCCCGCCTCGGACGGGTTCAGCGCCTGTACCAGCAACACCTCGACTTGGCCACCAAACAACGTTTCACCATAGAGACGCGCCGGAATCACCTTCGTATTGTTCACCACGAGGCAATCCCCCGGACGGAACAAGTCGACAATTTCTGGCGCCTTCATGATGCGGCGTTCACCACCATCCTTCGGGCAATAGAGAATATTCGTTTTGCCCTTGCCTGCCGTGCGGCTGGCAATCAGTTCTTTCGGGAATTCAAAGTTGTAATCAGAAAGACGGCACTCCATTACTAAGCCTTCATCTCTTTCAAAGTCATTTTTAATTTTTCAATCATTTCCGTTTTCAGTGATTCCGGTTTCAGGATTTTCACATCCGAGAGAACGCCGAACAGCCAAGTCTTAAAGTCTGGAGTCAAGCGAAGTTTCAGATTGACAATCATGTTCTTTTCCCGGTCTTCAGTAATTTCTGCAACCGGAGAAAAACGAGACTTGAGGAACTGCGTCTTGAGCCAGTTCGACTTGACAAGGAGCGAAACCGTTTGCGGGTTTTCTGTCGAAACATATTTTCCAAACAAATACTTGTAATGTTCTTCAGCATTGAACGGTTCACGCAAAGAAATCGAAGAGATATTCGTATGCGTCAGGGCCACAATATTTTCGACAAGATAATTCTTGAAAATGTGGGTTTCAGAATAAGTTTCATCGGCAGCAATCAAGTAAAGCGTATCGATGCGCATAACGAGTTTCACAGGGCTCACTTCGATAGTCTTTTTTTCAGCCCCTTCATTCGTACTCTTATACACGATTCTTATCTTGAAACCTTCGCGGATAGCCTTCAAAAGCTTTGACACCGTCGTATCTTGAGCCTTGTGGTCACAGAAAGGGCCATAGTCCATGATGTAATTCGGGTCAAGCGTTATCGCCTCAGCCTTGAAACTATCCGGATCTGTAGTCTGCATCGACGTAATGACGCTATCGATAAGCTTTCTGTTTTTCAAATCCAAAGGCGTCGTATCGTTCATCGTCTTCTTCAGCTTTTCGAGCTGCTTGACGATTTTCTGATTGAAATCCACCTTCTGTTCGGTTTGAATAACATAAAATGTTTCGCCATTTTTCTTGAATTTATGGAGGCCGCAATTTTCTTGCTGAAGAGCATCTAGATGACGAAATATCGTTCTAGGCCCGCATCCCATAGCCTCCGCAAGCATCGCAACCGTCATCGGCACACGAAGTTTATTCTTGATTTTATTGATTTTTTCGTATCCAGTAGCCATATTACCCCTCTCTTTTTAAGATTTAAAAATTCTAAGGCGATTCCCGACTGCAACAGACCGAGAAAGCCCAGCTACAGCAAGAAGCGCAAGTTCTCTTTGAAAAAGACTATTCACACGACCTTCAACCAAAAGCCGATTCCCCACACACGTCACACGAACAAATGAATTATTCAGTATTCGAAAAGAAGATAGTTTTTCCATAATACTGCGACACAGTTCCCGCTTCCCAATGTTTTCTTTTAGAATAGCGGTTCCAATCAAATTCAGCGAAATAATTCCTGAGATACTTTCGATACGAGATTTTAACTCGGTCGGGTAAACTTCATCTTCGTAAAAAAAGGAAACTTTTGCAACTCCGGATTTGACTTCCACGTCGTACTTGAAAATAGGATTTGCAGCATCATCCAAAACATTCCAAACTTCTCGTTCCAATTCTCGATCGGTGAGCTTGGAATTTTTACGCACGCGCACCAAGTTCACGCACCCGCGCAACCCCGCAATATCGTTTACACACGACTGCACGGCACGCTTTATCGCAAGGCTACTCACAAAGCCTCGCAAATAGACAATGCCCTGACCCGCTTCAACCGTAATATCTTCGCTGAGACCTTTGGATAAACTTTCAAGGCGTTTTCGAACAACAGAAATCACCTCGTCATTGGGCGGGTTTTCGGCATAGCGAGGATAGCTCATAAAGATGAGCATTCCATCATCCATTTTTACGACAAGTTTGTCATTAGTCTTGTCTTTAACCACACCAACGGCAATTCCAAACTGTTTACGAAGCACATGATAAACGCGGTCCCCAAGCAACGTATGAACACATTGGGCAGGCAAAAGCCTATAGCCCTCTGGTGATACTTCGTGTTCTATAACAACTTTGGGGCCTTCGTACTTTTCTTCCGAAAATTCGTTCTGCTTATAGACAACGACTTCACGGTCAGCAGATTGGAAAAAGCTTTTGACGACACATGGGCGAGCAGCCCCGTCAAAATAAATCCAGTCGCCGGGGAAAATACGGTTGTGTCCATAAACTTTGGCATAATCGGAATTTACCTTGTCCTTACAACAGAACGCAAACTCCTGCGAAAAAGCGACATGGAATGTACCGCATTGCGTACAAACGCAAAGCAGCGGGATTCCGCGTTCCATTCCCCCATACGTCGAAAACTCTTCCATGGCGCATAAGTCATGGACCACTGCCTGTTGGCAGTGTCTGCAGTAAAGCAGTCTAGAGTATAATCTGTAGGGAAAATATTGACGCATTTTTTAGGTATGAGGTATGAGCACGGGGCTTCGCCCCTTTGAGGTATGAGGTTGCCAATTTCAAGAATCAGCCTCCTCAAAGTGCAACGACCTCAAAGCGAGTTTACGAGCGCCCCCATAGCTCAAAGCTATTTCATCAGCGGCAATGCCACGTCGATGCGGCGCAGCACTTCTTCCTTGCCGATGAGTTCGAACATTTCCCAGAGGCCAGGGCCTGCAGTAACGCCAGAAACAGCGAGGCGCGGTGCACCGACGAGTTCACCGACCTTGTGGCCGCAGCGTTCGGCGAGATCGTAGAAACCCTTCTCGATGACAGGGGTCTTGAAATCTTCGATGGAGGCGAGCATGTCACGCACGAGCGTCGCCACTTCCTTGGAGCCCTCGCCAAAGTGCTTCTTTACGCCCTTTTCATCGTAAGTCGTCGGGGCCACAAAGAAGTACACAGCCATGTCAGCGAGGTCCTGCACAAAGTGGGCGCGGGGCTTCAGCTGCTTCACGATTTCGTCGAGGCGTTCTTCCGGTTCGTTGGAGAGGTCAATGCCCTTCGCGGTTAACCCTTCCTTCATGATTCCCTTGAGGAAAGCATCGTCGCACAGGTGGATGTGCTGGCCGTTCATCCACTGCAACTTCTTTTCGTCGAAGCTAGCGGACTTGGGGTTGATGCGTTCCAACGTAAAGCAATCCACCATTTCCTTGATGGTCATGACTTCGCGGTCGTCGCCCGGGTTCCAGCCAAGGAGCGCGAGGTAGTTCACGAGCGTTTCGGGCAGGTAGCCGAGGTCGCGGAAATCGCCCACGGAGGCGGCACCCTTGCGCTTGCTGAGCTTACCGCCGTTCTTGTCGAGAATCACCGGCAGGTGGCACCATACGGGCGGCTGCCAGCCGAAAGCCTTGTACAACAGTTCGTGCTTCGGCGTAGAGCTAATCCATTCGTCGCCGCGCAACACGTGGGTTGTACCCATCAAATGGTCATCCACCACGCTTGCAAAATGGTAAGTCGGGTAACCGTCGCGCTTGATGAGCACCAGGTCGTCCAAAAGTTCGTTCTGGTAGCTGATATGGCCGCGGATCATGTCATCGAATTCGGTGACACCCGTCTCGGGAACCTTGAAGCGGATAACGGCCTTTTCGCCGGCGGCAATGCGAGCTTCGGCTTCTTCGCGGCTAATGTTGCGGCAGTGACGGTCGTAACCCGTGACCGGCACATGAGACTTTTCCTGTTCGGCACGGACTTCCTGCAAACGTTCTTCGGTACAGAAGCAGTAGTAGGCGCAACCCGCATCCAAGAGCTTCTTAATTTCGCGGTGGTAAATGTCCAAGCGTTCGCTCTGGAAATACGGACCGCAGTCACCTTCGCAACCCGGACCTTCATCCCACTGCAGGCCAAGCCACTTAAGGTCGCGCATCAGATCGTGCAGTGCAGTCTCGTTATAGCGCTTGCGGTCGGTATCTTCGATACGCAGGTAGAACGTACCGCCCATGTGCTTAGCAAAGAAGTAGTTATAAATTGCAGTACGTGCACCACCAACGTGCAAGTAACCCGTGGGGCTCGGCGCAAAACGCACCCTAACAGAACTTTTTTCAGACATAATATCCTCTGATGAACCTTTTTCCTTTTTATGACAAAAAATAGCAAATTCTATTATCCCATAATTTCTAACTTTGCAACAAAATCCCTTACATCAAGGACATCTTATGGAAACACTCAATTCCGTACTCGATTCCATCGATGGTTATGTCTGGGGAGTTCCTCTCATAGTCATTATCCTTTTCGTAGGAATCCTCTTAACGATTCGTCTCGGTTGTCTGCAAGTCATGAACTTGCACAACGCACTCCGTTTCATGTTGCACAGCGAAAAAGACGGAGCAGGCGAAGTTTCAAGCTTCGGCGCACTCTGCACAGCGCTTGCGGCAACAATTGGTACAGGTAACATCGTCGGTGTCGCAACCGCCATCGGCACCGGTGGCCCCGGCGCCCTCTTCTGGATGGAAGTGGCCGCATTTCTCGGCATGGCGACCAAGTACGCCGAAGGCCTCCTCGCAGTCAAATACCGCAAAACAGGCAAAGACGGCAAAGTTCTAGGCGGCCCGTTCTACTACATCGAAACGGGAATCAAGGAACGTTACGGTTGGAACATGAAATGGCTTGCCGTCTTGTTTGCCGTTTTTGGCATTGGCGCAGGCCTCTTTGGCATCGGCACAATCACGCAGGTCAACGGCATCACCAGCGCCATGGCTCGCCTCACCCCGAACGCCGCTGAATTTGTCAACATCGGCGGGAACTCCGTAAGTGTCACCACCGCCATCGCCGGGTTCCTGGTCACTGCATTTTCCGCCACCGTAATTATTGGCGGGCTCAAGCGCATCGCAAAAGTTTCGACATACATCGTTCCCATCATGGCAATAGTCTATGTCGTCACCTGCATGTTGCTTTTGCTCCTCAACTTCTCGCATGTCACCAGCGCCATCGAAACAATTGCCCGCGCAGCGTTCAATCCATCTGCCGTAACCGGCGGTGCAGTCGGTTCCATCTTTATCGCCATGCAAAAAGGTATCGCCCGCGGAATCTTCAGCAACGAAGCAGGCTTAGGCTCCGCTCCGATTGCCGCCGCAGCCGCAAAAACCAAGGAACCCGTACGTCAAGGCCTCGTCTGCATGACGGGCACATTCTTCGACACGATTATCATTTGCACAATGACCGGTCTTGCCATTGTCGTCTCGGGAGCCTGGGATCCAAAGCTCGGACTCGAAGGCGTGAACATCACGATGGAAGCGTTCTCCCGCGGACTTGCAATTATCCCCGGCGGAGCCATCATTGCCCCATACTTCCTCGCCACAGCACTCGTGTTTTTCGCTTTCACAACCATTCTCGGTTGGGCCTACTACTCCGAAAAATGCCTGCAATACTTGATGGGCGGCAAGAACGCAAAGGCAATTCTCGTTTACCGCTGGCTTTATATTTTTGCCATCTTCATCGGACCATACCTCACGGTAAGCGCCGTCTGGACAAGCGCAGATATTTTCAACGGACTCATGGCGTTCCCCAACCTTGTAGCACTCATCCTCCTCTCTGGGATCGTAGCAAGTGAAACAAAGACATTCCTCGCCAAGTTTAAAGGTGGAAGGAAATAAAAGTTAGTCATAAGTTAAAAAAGGCCTCCCGCATGGGAGGTCTTTTAAAATTTGCTTTGAGCGCTTCTTATTAGCGTACACCGCAAGTCAGCGGAACATCAATATCAAATTCTAGAGTCGAACCGACAGGTATTCCACCAGCGGTCACCTGAATTTCCTTATAGTCATTCCCGCTAAGAGGAACCTTATTAACGGTACCCCTAAAAGTACCCGTCGTAGAATTTGCTTTTGCACGATCTATTTGGCAGAATACATAACCATCATTTTGTACACTCACAACGACAGCCGAAGTGCCCTTAGGCAAATCGATAGCACCAGCCTTTTGTGTCGTCGTAATTTGATATTCCGGACCGTCAGTAATCTTTACCGCCGGACAAGAAGCCACTTCAATCACGGTATTGTCGTTATTCATGACCTTGAGTTTCGGAACATATCCCGGATTCGCCGCTGTAAAGGTTTTGACATACGTTTCCGAGCCAGGAGCTCCATCCCATTCATAGGAAAGAGTCAAACCAGCCCCTGTGGTACAACCTGTTACTGTCCACTTCACATCAGGAGTCGCTGTATAGTCCACCGACTTAGCCTCAGTAGAGCACTTACAGCCCGTAATCTTCGCTCCATTCACCTGAACCGGAGAACACGTTACAGGATATTGACTACCACCGAGAGTAAGAGTAACTTTGGCGCCATGCTTACCTGACGCTTTTTTATAAGTAGCATTCTGACGAGTACCTGTAGCACCAGTCACAGTGACAGTAGCAGGCTCAACACCTTCAAATTCCCATGTAAACGAAGCTTTCAGCAATTGCGTGGCGTTCACAGCGCTGCCATGAGTAAACGTCCATGTGGTCGTTCCACCCATATCAATCGTTGCCGGTACTGGAGCGCAGGAACCGACACCATTTGGCGGAATAACAACTCCTCCAGAACTCGAAGATGATGAAGTCGGACCGTGCCACGTAGTAGAAGACCTAGGCGTATAGGAATAAGGTACCGAAGAAGACAAATTGATTTTGAATTCAGAAGAAGACGACTGCGTTTGCGATCCAACCGAAGAACTAGGACCAGGAACCGCCGCTGACGAAGGAGGAGGCTGCTGTTTAGAAGAACTCGATGACACCGGAGAACCTTCAAAACATGGCGGACATACTTCTGGCGTCAAATGCGACGGTACAATACCAAAAGCGGGATCGTTCTCCGGAGTCGTCTTCATCGTCTTACATTCATCATCGGCTTTAATAATATCACCGCTTCCGCAAGCCCAAAAAGATGCGGCTATACCGAAAGCCATCATTCCTACATAAATCTTTTTATTCATAAAAAACCTCTTAGGACGAAAAATATATTAAATCTCAACAATATGCAAATGCTGTAAGCGAATTTTATTAAGGAAAATCACACAAAAAACGCCCCGAAATACATTCAGGGCGATTGTAAATTTAATTATACACCTTTGTATATCTATACGATACGCTAAAAGTCAATAACAGGAGGTTGTTCACCGGATGATGAATACGTTGGTTTCGCCTTGGAAGAACTGGACTTGGCTTCCGAAGAAGAACTTTCAGGCACAACCACAGAAGAGGAACTACCTTCTTTGGCCTTAACCACAAGCAATGGATCCCCGTCTTCATCAAGATCACAATTTATCACACCCTGCTTTGCAAACTGGACTAACAAGGCATCATAATCCGTCGAAATAGGCGTTGTATACCTCACGGTAATCTTCGTCGATCCATTTCCTTTCTTTTCACCATCGATAAGTTCACCGCCAGCAATATTGCCCCAGCTGTGGAAAGCAGAAAGGACCTCGCCATTGGGCCCGGCGATATACCAATCAACAGTTTCGCCAACGAATATTTCGTGTTTGCTTACAGCGCAATGGCCTTCCGGCACAGCGACAGACGAAGACGACTTCGGCGGAGTGGAGCTACTGCTCTTTACCTCAGAAGAAGACGACGGCTTGGTCGATGAAGATGTCTTCGGACCGCTACCCTCGGCATACACGGTGAGATTGTCGCAATCAAAGTATTTGCCATCGAAGTAAATTCCTGGACCGAACTTTTTACCGGTAGTTTTGAACACAACCGTAATTTCCGGTAGTCCAGTACCCGTCAGTTTACCATCGATAACATTCTTTTCGACTTCGTTATTCAAATCCCATTCAAACGGAGCGGAATCCTTGGAGCCTTCATCCGGCAGGTAACGCCAAATGACCTCGTCACCCACATGGACAACATCAGGCATCAGCAACTGACACTTGCCAGAAGCCTCTTCCGGATTGGTCACCACACTGCTAGAAGATTCATGAGTCGAGCTGGAATTCTTGTCGTTTACAGAGCTAGAAGATTTTCCAGACGAAGAAGACTTGCCAGAACCGTTGTTTGTCCCAGAACTGGAGGACTTATTTTTTGAGCTACTCGACTTGCCTTCCGAAACACTGCTACTGCTTTCTTCCTCTGTGGAACTACTGCTTTTAAGTTCGATATCGCAGTTCTTTTTGCCTTTGCAGTATTGTTTGATAAAGCTTTTTGCCATTTCAATGTCGTCTACTTCTTCGACTTTTTTCTTAACCATTTCATCAGCATCGGTAGCATAGATAATATCGCCTTCGCCGCAAGCCCACAAAAGGAGCATTGCAGACGACATAAATAAAGGTAATAAAACTTTCCGATCCATATTTTTCCCCATTCTTTAATTTCTATTCCTGTACTTCACCATCTACCGAAATTTTACGTTGTCCCGTAATAAACTGGTGAACATAAGGATTACTTGTGTTTTTAATTTCATCGACGGTCCCCACCTCGATGATTCTCCCATTCAATAGCATGGCTATTCGGTCAGCCACTTTAAAGGCGCTCACCATATCGTGCGTCACCACGACCGATGTTACGCCCAGCTTACTCTGCATATCCAAAATAAGATCATTAATAACGTCACTCGTAATCGGGTCAAGACCCGTTGTCGGTTCGTCGTACAAAAGAATTTCCGGATTGAGCGCAATCGCTCTCGCAAGCGCCACGCGTTTACGCATACCACCCGAAAGTTCCGACGGCATCTTTGTACGGAAAGACGGCACCAAGTTAATCAACTTGAGTTTTTCGGTCACCACATCCTGAATTTGTTTTTCGGACAATTCCGGATGGTGTTCGCGAAGGGCAAAAGCGATATTTTCGCCGGTGTCCATGGAATCGAACAAGGCGCCCATTTGGAACAACATACCCATTTTGCGGCGAATCGTTCGCGTATCGAAAAACTTTGGCGTACTGATTGTCACGCCATCGACCGTCACTTCACCGCCATCCGGCTGCAACAGTCCAATCATGTGCTTCAAGATAACGGACTTACCGCCACCGGACTTACCGATGATAACCATCGTTTCGCCACGGCGAATATCCAAGTTCACATCTTCGAGAACGGTCTGAGGTCCAAAGGATTTTTTAAGTCCCTTGAGTCGGATAGCAATATCGTTCGGATCGATTTTTACATTCGGCATAAACTTAAACCTCTAGAAGAACATGAACGCATCAAGAATAAAGTCAGAAATCAAAATCATAAGGCAGCTAGAAACCACAACGCTCATCGTTGCAAGCCCCACGCCATGAGCCCCCGCCTTGGAGTGCGTCCCGTGATAGTACGCAAGCACAAAGATGATCGTTCCAAACACGATAGACTTGATAATCCCTGCCCACAAATCCATATTTTCGAACAGATACTGCATACCCGTAGAGTAAGTGTAGGTCGTGATATCAAGCGCTAGCACACAAACAATCCAACCACCAATCAACGCAAGAGCATTCGAAATCGCCGTCAGGCACGGAATCATCGTCAAGAACGCAAAGAACCGGGGCATCGCAAGGTAACGGTACGGGTCGAGTCCGAGCACGACGTAGGCAGAGAGTTCTTCTTTCTCCTTCATGGAACCGATTTCGGCAGCAACGGCACTCCCGACACGGCCCGAAAGCACGATAGCCGTAAGCAAAGGTCCAAGTTCAATCAGCACCATCTTGCAGGCGGCCGTACCGACAAACTTGTCCGAGACGAGGTTGTGGAACTCGAACTCCGCCATGATGGTCGCCACCATGCCTGTAAAGATGGATGTCACAAACAAGAGCGGAAGCGAAGAAACACCCACAGAAATCATCTCTTTCACAATCAACGATGGATTCTTGTGGATATAACGGAACTGCTTGATTGTAATAAGCAAGATGCAAATGCATTCGCCCACAGCGGCAATTGCATCGACGATTGTTTGTCCAATCCAGTTTATAGGTTTCAGAATCAACGTCATAGCACTTCCTTAAAAACTGCCAAAGTCGGCGACCTGCGGTCCGCCGCCATCGTCATCTGAACCATACTGATAATCTTCGTCGCCTTCCATGCCTTGCTGGTCGGTCGCATCGTAGAACGTCGTATATTCCGGCACAAAACTCATGTCGATATCCTTCACGGAACCGTTACGGTGCTTGGCCACGATGAGCCTTGCCTTGTAGCGGTCTTCGTCCTTGTGCGTCTGCACGAACTCGCGTTCCACAAACCACACCATGTCGGCATCCTGTTCGATAGAACCGGATTCACGCAAGTCCGAAAGCTGCGGACGTTCGCGGCCTTTTTCTTCGACCTTACGGCTAAGCTGCGCCAGTGCAATGACCGGGATGCTCAGTTCCTTCGCGAGAATTTTCAAGCCACGGGAAATCGCACCAATAGCGACGGCACGGTTTTCTTCCTTGCCAGTCTTCATCAACTGCAAATAGTCGATGATGAGGAGGTCGAGGTGCCCCTTGTGCTTGAGCTGACGCGCCTTGCTCATGAGTTCCATAATGCCAAGGTCGGCGTTGTCATCGACAAATAGCGGGGCCTGGTTAATCGGTGTCACGGCGGCGATGAGTTTTTTCATTTCGTCGTGGTTGAGTTTACCGTTACGTAACCTACTCTGATCAACTTGCGCCTGAGAGCAAAGCAGACGCTGGGCTAGCTGCATGCCGTCCATTTCCAAGCTGAAAAAGGCGACGTTCTTGCCGTAGCGAATGGCGGCGTTCGCAGCTACCGTGAGCGCAAAAGATGTTTTGCCGACACCTGGACGGGCCGCCAAAATAATTAAATCGGAATTCTGGAGACCATTCGTGAGTTCATCGAGTTCCGTAATGCCTGTAGGCACGCCCGTCATGCCGTCCTTACGGTTGTTCAAACGCTCCAAAAGAGGCGCCACGAAATTGTCGATAGACTTCAAGGTATTGCGCACCTGGTTATCGGCAATCGCAAAGATATCACGTTCGGCATCTTGCAGCACATTGTCCGGCGTCGATGCCGGATCCATCGACTTGCGAATGATTTCAGAAGACGTGCGGATGAGTTTGCGGAGCACCGCCTTGTTGCGCAAGTGTTCCAACTGCCACGGGACATTCGCCGAAGACGCGACGGATTCCATCAACTCGAAGATGTATTCGCGACCGCCAACAATGTCGAGCTTGCCCATCTTCGTGAGTTCCGCAGAAAGCGTCACGGGATCGATGGGGGTAACAGCCTTGTTCAAACTGCAAAGAGCGTTCCAGACCAGTTGATGACGCTCCAAGTAGAAGAAATCGTCATCCGTAATGGCCATCACCGCAATGCCCATTACTTCGGGGTCACGCAAAATACCGCCTAACAGGCAGCGTTCCGCCTCGATATCGGCGGGCATTTGGCGACCATCAAATGACTTTGAATTTTCCTCTGACATAATATTCCATAGGTAAATATACAATAAAACTTTACACAGGACCTTTGAGAATGGCACAAAAGCGGGGGGAAACGTGCCATAAAAAAGGAGATGCCCCATCGAGTGGGGCATGACAACGTGATTGCGAGAGGAATATCCGCGCTACTTGGCAACAAAGAGGCCACTACGCGGAATATGCACTTTCCACGTGAGCCATTTGAGTTGTTTGTCCGTTGTCATCGCATAAGCATCGACGAGCGAAACCGTCTTTGTGCCGTTGAAGTCGAGCGCTGTACCCGCGAGGTCATTGAAGTTTTTACCCTTGCTGAACACATCATAGAAAAGCGGTTCGCCAAAGGTAATCATGATTTCAGGAGCGATAAAGGAAAGTTCCTTTGTCAGCATTCGGCGGAGCGACGCAAGCAAAATCGGAGATAGCGCACGCGGGGCATCTTTGTAGAAATACGTAACGCCAAGCATTTCCGGGGCGTAGCCGAGACTTCCGAACAAACGAACAATCATTTCACCGGTTGGCGACTGGAAAAAATTGCCGGTCGGTTCGCCCGGTTTGGGAGATGCGAGCAAAATCAACAGGCGCGGGTGTTCCGGGCCTTCATAACGAACAACGTTTGTAGTTCGGGCATAAAGAGCGTCTGTTTTAAGCGCTTCGTAGAAGGCGCCGAGAGAATCGGCGAGTTCGTATGCGGCGGTCGTCTTTTTGACGGCGCGCGGGGCGATAGTCATCGCAGAATCCAATTGTGGCTTTGGCGCAGGAGCCGGGCGGGCGAGGGACGCCGCAGGAGTGGGTTGCTGGAATGCGGATTGCGCGGGGACACCAAATGCAGGCTGTGCGGAATTCGGGAACGGCGCGGAGTTCACGGGAGCCGAGGGCTGCGAGAAAGCAGGGGCTGCCGAGCGCATCTGGGGCATCGCAGGAATCGCCGGGCGCGGATTCCCAGCAGGAACGGCGGATTTTTTTCGAGTCAAAGCCCACGGTTCATCGAGAAGCAGATCCTCCTCGCCCATGTCCATCTGGCCTTGCAGATATTTGCGAAGTTCGCTAAAATCAAATTCTTCAGGCATACCGTTCCTCTAAGCGTTCTTTAACTTGTCGAGAGTAAAATCTACTATTTCCTGCGCGAGATCGATTTTAGAACCCAACTTCATTTCGGGAATTTCAATCTCGGTAGCGTTACAAGAGTCGCCGGCATCCTGTACATTGCGAGAGTCGCCGGAAACCGCCGCACGAATCAGCGTGTAACGCACATCGTCGAATCCAAATCCGCTGTTTGCAGCCACAGGGGCATTGAGCAAAAGAGCATCAGCACCGCTCTTCTTGAGCTTTTCGGTGGCATGTTCCTTGAAGTGATCCGTTTCAAGGGCAAAACCGACAATCACCTGGTCTGCACGTTTTTGGGCGACGCTATCGCGCAAGATGTTCGGATTCGGTTCCAGTTCCAGGACAAGCTGGCTGCGGCTATCCTTGATTTTTTCGGTGGCAGCCACCTTTGGGCGGTAATCGGCGACAGCGGCGCAGTGGACAAGCACATCCACGTTCTTCATTTGTTCAAGGACAGCCTTGTGCATGTCGCATGCGCTCTTGATTTTCGTGATGTGGACGCCACCGGGGAATTCTGCTTCCATCGGGCCCGCAACAACGCTTACGTCAAAACCGTTTGCAAGGAATGTGGCGGCAATCGCGACCGCAGTCTTTCCGCTGCTACGGTTACTGATATAACGAACCGGGTCGATTGCTTCTTCGGTGCGGCCCGCCGTGATGAGGACGCGAGGAACACGTTCACCGGATGCAGGCAAATCTTGCAAGGCGGTTTCTTGAAGGAACTGCGCTGCTGGAGATTCGGGGGCGTTAAGGGGGTGTCCCCCGTTCGAAGGGGTAGCGGATGCCGATTGGAGATGGAGGCTAGATTCCGGCTCAAGGCCGGAATGACGACTCCGCGACACTTCGGCAGAAGCGAGGGGACAACTGTCCAAGGCGAGCGTCGTGGCAAACGGAGTTTGACATGACTGAGCCGAATAGTTGGGGCTTGAGCGAAGCGATAGCCCAATACCTTCCCCCTCTCTCGTCTCTCGTCTTTCGTCTCTCGTCTCTAAATATTCCACGATTTCTGCGGGTTCCATCAAGCGGCCTTTGCCAACTTCACCACAGGCGAGTTCGCCTGCCGGGCTATCCATCACAAACGTATTTTCAAAACTGCGGAGCGTTTCGAGATTGCGTTTGACGGCGGGGCTGTTGTACATCGCGACGTTCATCGCGGGAGCAATAAAACGCGGCCCCGTGCAGCTCATAAAGCAAAGGCTCACAGGGTCATCGGCAATGCCATAGACAAACTTTCCGATGACGTTTGCGGTTGCCGGAACGACAAGATAAAGGTCCGCCCAACGCGGGAAATCGATGTGCTGGAACGGGCGCGCCTCAACGGCTCCGTTTTTCAGATATACCGGGCACTTGGAGAGGCTTGCAAACGTAAGCGGGGCCACAAACTGCGTTGCGGCTTCGGTCATGCAAACGCGGACTTCGGCACCTTTCTTTTGCAACAATCGCAAAAGTTCACAAGACTTGTAGGCGGCAATTCCGCCCGAGACTCCAAGAAGGATTTTCTTTCCAGCGAGATTCATGCAATGTAAGATAGCAAATTAGACGAAAGAACGGCTTTGCCGCAGTTACTAGTTATTAGTCATTGGAGAACTTTGTGTTTAGGCGGGAAAGCCAGCGAATTCTACACTGCACGAAGTGCCATTATTTTTTCTTTCGTCTCTAGTCTGAAGCGAGCCTAGGCGAAGCGTTCTTTCGTCTAGTCAACGTTTCCCGGCGAGCCACGGAACAAACCTGTTGATTAGCCGGATTACGGGAACGAGGGCCGCAAGCGTCACCAGAGTCAACAAAACGCTCAACACGAACGAAGATTCAATCCCGTCCGGAGTCACATGCAACACTTTAAAAAGTACACCGCGCAAAATGCTCTGAACCATAATATGCAAAGCGAAAATCGTAATCGTATTCTGCCCAACAAAATTCAAGACAGCGGTTTCCTTCAAACTTCTGGAAAGAACGACAAAGGCAAGCAAACCCATATGAATCATCACTGTATGCATGAACAAAAACAAGAATATTGACATCGTATTATCGCGAATGACAAACGCTAGCGCAAACACCAAAACAGACACTATAAGGGCACCCACATTATTTTTTAACAGGCAAAGCCATTTATCGACAACATTCCACTTCGACGCCACATATCCGAGAGCGAAGAAATACAGGCAAAAAGGAATTTGATCTATATTCCAGAACAAATGCGGCAAATGGAGCAAGTCCATATAAGTAACATAAATGAGCCCCGGGACATACAAGACCGCAATAATAACGGCCTTCAACCATTTTTCCCGCAAACGGAGCAATCCCCAAAAGCAAAGTTCCACCATAAAAAGGCACGTCAAGAACCAAAGGGGCGTCACAAAAAACGTACTGTTCGTCCCGCACAAAATCTGAACGACAACATCCAACACCGTAGCATCAGTCTGATACGAAAGGCCAAAATTACGGCGCACAAGGAACCAGAACAAGAAAAGGATTGCCGAAAAGCCAAAATAAGGTACAACGAGACTGCGGATTTTTTTTCGAAGTAATTCAACAAAAGGCGCCTTCGATGAACGTTCAAAAGTGAGTCCCGAAAGGAAAAAGAACGCGGGCATCACAAACGAAAAAATGATTTCGTTGACAATGTATATGGACTGCATGTGTCCAAGCGCAACCAAACTAATGGCGATAGCCTTACCGTTATCAATCCAAGGAATGCGTTTTGTTTTTTGAGATTCGCGAAGTTCCATACTGCAATAATATAAAATTTATCTGAATTTCGAGACGTGTAAGGCGACCCCGTCCCCATTCGCGGATCATGACCACATAAGCGCTAAAGCGCAAGTGGTCAAAGAGCACTGTGGCCGGGGTGACAAAAAAAAGAAACCCCGCGATTTCTCGCGAGGTTCCTTTAAGCATTTTATGTAGGTTAGCAGTATCGAGATTTAACTGGATCCTTCGACTTCGCCCTACGGGCTTCGCTCAGGATGACACAAAAATCTCGCGATTATAGACCTAATACCTATAACCTGTTACCTAAATTAAGCTTCAGCTTCTTCGGCCGGCTTTTCAGCAGCCTTCTTCTTGGAAGCCTTCTTCTTCGGAGCGACAGCTTCGCCAATCGTGGTGCCGTTTTCGCCCGGCTTGTGGGAGTCCATCCAAGCCTTGAGTTCAGCGGATTCGCGGTTCTTGAAGTAGTCAACAACGGAGAGGTAGATCTTGCGGTTGTTCTGGTCGATTTCGGTCACGACAGCCGGAA
>CAMKLO010000038.1 GCA_946413655.1 uncultured Fibrobacter sp.
CACTGCTGGAGGCAGGCTTGGCGCTGGAGCTAGAGGCCGCGGCACTGCTGGAGGCCGGCTTGGCGCTGGAGCTAGAGGCTGCGACACTGCTGGAGGCCGGCTTGGCGCTGGAGCTAGAAGCCGCGACACTGCTAGAGGCGGGCTTGGCGCTGGAGCTGGAGGCCGCGACACTGCTAGAGGCGGGCTTGGCGCTGGAGCTGGAGGCCGCGACACTGCTAGAGGAAACCACAGAGCTGGAGCTCGACAAAATACTCATATCCGTAGTCCACACAATGCCATTGCAAAGGGAATCCGCCTTAGCTACATTGCTGTGGAACAAAGCGCACTTCAAATTCGAAGAGCAAACAGGAAGCACGCTATCAACAGCGATTACACTTTGCGGCAAGCAAGTTCCCTTAACCGTCCAAATTGCATAGACTGTCACATCGGAGCAAGCAGAACCGTCTAAAGCATCAATGGCATAATAAACATTATCCAGTTTATTTTCCAAAGACCATCCGACAAAATCAAAACCATCCTTTGTCGGTGTCGGGAGTTTCGCCATTTCAGTGCATTCGAAAGACTTTGCAGCATCCTTATCGAGCGTACCACCATTCAATTCATAGGTTACATTGAACTTTTTGTGTTTCAAATCCGTTTCATGAACCTGGACACTATCCGCAACGAACGTGGCCGTAACGTTGACATCATAATTCGGCATTTCAAAAGTGCAACTGCCTTCCGTAGCACCGACTAATGCGCCTGGCCCCATCACGCCGGTACCAGGTCCCGTCGGCGTTGAGTTTTTCGTACAAGTTACTGTTGTTTTGGAATCGAGATATTTGCTAACTTTAATTGACGAAACTTTATATCCATTTGCTGCGTTCGGATTCACAGTCACCTTCGTCCCCGGCTTCGAATGGTGCCCATAACGATCGTTAAAGGACAACGAAACAGTTCCATTTTCTGTTTCTTCTACAAACAACATATATCGCAATGATTCATACGATACTTTTACGAAAACTTCGTGCTTCGGCATCAAGAAACGCATTCCATTTCTTCCTGTTGCCGAAACCTTTTGATCTTCGGTTGTTTCGCCATATTCGTCATAGACAGTAAATGACTTGAACATTTTTCCGTCAGGAACGATTGGAGACACTTCCGGCCAATCCCCCTGTTTAGCTTCTGTTACAACTTTTTTGTTCAAGATAACGTCAAAAGACTGGTTTTCATCGTTCCCAACTTTAGTTATCTTGAACATATTCGTTGCAGACGAAGAAGATTGTGCATTGACGCCTACAACAAGAGCAAGAGTCAAACTTAAACCAAAACAGATATTATTTTTCATACTCATCCCTTGGGAATATTACACTAGTATTATACATTTATAATGTCTAATACGGAATAAATTTAATTAAAGATTACAAATAGACATTTTTTTAAATTAAAAAACCGTTAAAATAACGAAAAAAACAGATTTTGGGAAAGAAACTCGCAAGTACAGCCGTTTTCAACGTAAAGATTTGATTACATAATTATTGTTTTTTTCGTAACTAAACATCCCACTTATTTACAATCTATATTTAATACATTTTGATATATTTAACGCAATCTAATTTATAGGATTTATGGAAGAACCAAGAAAAAAAGGCGCGATGCCGGTCGAACACAAAAAGGAACAGGAACGGTGCATTTTAGTGGGCATTGCGACTCCTAAAGTCCGTCCATGGCTTGCTGGTGAACAGCTCGCCGAACTGGGGCGGCTGGCCGAAACCGCAGGGGCATTCGTCACACGTAGCTTTTTGCAGCGGGTACAAAATTTTAGCCCGGCAACGCTCATTGGCGAAGGCAAGGTGAACGAAGTCAAGCGCGCCCTCGAAGAAGACAACGCGAAGATGGTCGTTTTTGACGATGACCTTTCGGGTTCGCAGGTGCGCAATCTCGAAGAACGCATGCCGGGAATCAAGGTTCTCGACCGCACAGGCCTTATTCTCGATATTTTTGCAAAACATGCTGTTACTGCAGAAAGCCGCCTGATGGTTGAAGTGGCGCAATTGCAGTACATGATGCCGCGCCTCACCGGTGCGTGGACGCACCTTTGCCGCCAGCACAATGGCGGCATCGGCACCAAGGGGCCGGGCGAGACGCAGCTCGAAACGGACCGCCGCATGATCCGCAAGCGCATCCAGGAACTCAAGAAAAAGCTGGAGAAAATCGAAGACGCCCGCGAGCAACAGGCCGACAAGCGAAACGACATTTTCCAAGTCGGCATCGTCGGTTACACGAACGCCGGCAAATCGACGCTCACGAACCGCTTGACCGGCGCCGACGTGTATGTTGAAGACAAACTCTTTGCAACGCTCGACAGCACCACGCGAAAGCTGTACCTCGACGGCGAAAACATCATCTTGAGCGACACCGTCGGATTTATCCGCAAGCTCCCCCACAACTTGATTGAAACGTTCAAGAGCACGCTCGGCGTGGCAGCCCACGCGGACTGCATTTTGGAAGTCGTTGACGGAAGCGCCCCGGATTACCGCGACCATCTCGAAGTCACGCACAAGACGCTCGAAAGCATCATCGACAAAGACACGCCCCGCCTCCGCGTGTTCAACAAGG
Source organism: uncultured Fibrobacter sp. (assembly GCA_946413655.1). GTDB lineage: Bacteria > Fibrobacterota > Fibrobacteria > Fibrobacterales > Fibrobacteraceae > Fibrobacter. Next base: position 2,599 of record CAMKLO010000038.1, read on the forward strand.
TCGAAGTCGCCGATGAAGCGCGCCGCACAGAACTCTTGCAAAACTACCCTGACGCCATCCAAATCAGCGCAAAAGAGAACATCGGCATGGAACGCCTCCGTGCAGCATTCAAGGAACAGCTCGAACGCTGGCACGAAAAACGCACCGCCGCCGAAGCAAAAGAAAAGGAAATCGCAGAAATGCCATGGCCGGAGGTAGGGGGATGAGGTATGAGCACGGACCTACGGTCCTCTGGGGTGTGGGCTCGAGGCTTACGCCACTCTGAGGCATGAGGCTTTTAGAATTAAACTTCATGATTCGTCATTCTGAGCGGTGAGAAACCGCGAAGAATCCAGTCAAGTTTCAAATCGCCCTGGATGCTTCGTTACACTCAGCATGACGAAAAAACATAACGACCCCATCAAGCAATGGCTAATGACTAACGACTAACGACCATTCCCCCTAATCACTAACCACTGTTTACCAACCACTTCATCATGAACAAACAAGAACTTAAAGAAAAATATGGCAAGAAGCGCGTTCCGCACGAATGGCGAAAGACGGACAAATTAACCGCCCTCATCGTAACATTCTTCGGTTCGGGAATGAGTCCGAAAGCGCCCGGCACCATGGGAAGTCTGGCTGCCGCAATTGTCGCCTACCCCATGGCATGGCTCGCATTGCGCCTATTTGGATACTACTACGAATGGAACATTCCCATCATAGGGTACGTAAACCAAGTTTTTCTTGCTGCCGCCCTAATCGTATTTTTTGTCGCCATCCCCTTTGTGAAAAAAGCGATGAAAGATACCGGCACCGAAGACCCAGGCTGGATCGTGATTGACGAAGTCTGCGGAATTTTCATGAGCCTCGCATTCTATCCTACAGAAACCATCGTCGTCCACCCTTGGATTTTAGCGATTGCGTTCGGGCTTTTCCGATTCTTCGACATTTTAAAACCGCTCGGCATCCATAAAATGGAAAAACTCCCCGGCGCTTGGGGAGTCATGGCCGATGATTTGCTCGGCGGAATTTACGCAGGACTTCTACTCATTCTCAGCACTTATGTAATAATCACGCTCTTTTTCTCTGCTGCCGGAATCTACAATTTTATATTTTCGTAATACATAATTAAAACGGGTTAAACGTCACTCCAGCCTTGACCGATTTTCTTATATCCATTTTTGTATTTTGTAGCTGAGAATAAACACTTTATTCGCTGGGTATTGGAATGAAAATAAAATTGTTGTTTTCCGGGCTAGTTTGCATTGCATTCTTGTTTTCGTGCGCAAGCAACAAAGTCAATGCACCGGACATTGAAAAAAACAACATCATCAGCCAAACTAACGTTACTGACACAACGAATGAGAATTCGACTATTCAAACCGACAGTTCGGCAAGTGCACTCGAACTCATAAACAGTTCTCTAAATAATACATTCCTCGAGCAAACAATACACAAACCCTTAACACTATATCGAGCTCTTAATTTTAACAAAGATACGACAGTTTGGGATACGTCAGACTGTAATATTGATAAATCGACTTTTTCCTGCAATCATGTTGACCGGTATGACTACTCATATGGTGTATGGGATGGTTTTTATGATGATGATGAAATGGTTTGGGATTCCAGTCGCAAAAAAATCATTTACGATACAACTTATATAGATATAAATTTTGGAAAAAATGCGCTAGTCCACTACACTCCTGTTACTGAAATCCCTAAACTCGATAGAGAAGCCGTTGCAAAAGCACTTTCCAAGCTCTCTGGTGAAGCTTGTGCTCAAATATTTAAATTTAGATCCAATTACAATCTTGAGGTTATTGGTCTTCCAGGTTTTTCATGGGAAGATCAAGATGCGCTGATGTTTGGGTTTGACGCGTACATTGACAGGGATGATTCCGGTCAAGAGAAGTGCTCTGTTCAAGGAGCCCGTGTTCAGTACACCGAGAGTTCTCATTATTCTATTGTCTATAGTAGATCTCTTCCTGAGCAGCTTGACATAAAGACGCTTCAATTTTTCAATGGCACTCTTAATACATACCAAGATACGACTATTTCTTGGAAACTGGTGTACATAGATCAATACCACCGTGCGGATACTTTGGACATAACCACTAAATTTGAATACGACGACTCCGAGTCTTCAAAAATAAAGTTTTCTGGTTATTACAAAGGGGATTGTTATGATGCCATCAAACCATCTAAATGTAAATAACATTTACACACAAGACATTTTCAAGCCGCTCCACCACTGATTTAACATTTAGGCGACACATAATTAGAACGGATTAAACGTCACTCCAGCCTTGATGGCAGCCGAAGACCAATCGGCCAAACCATCAGCAAAGCGTTCGTTATACTTGTGATAAAACTTTGCATCCAAAAGCAGGTCTAAATAGATTCGTTCATTGACACGGAAGCCCACGCCCAAAAGCATGCTAAATTCCATGGACGAGTCCAGTTCCTTATCGCGTGCACCATCTAACTCCAGATTATCGAAAAGCGGGATGGAGATCTGGGAACCAAATTCGAACGACACAAAGCTAGACCGCGGCTTGACCGCAAAAAGAATCGGGAACGCAATCCGCCCCTGCGACAAGTATCCATCAGAAACACGTTTGTATTCCCCTTTACCGTCTTCAACATATAGTGGTTCCGACAAATACAGCGGAGCATATTCAAACAGCACACCAAGCCTTACCGCCAAATGATATTTCAGCAAAGGCCATTGAACAGACGCTCCCATCTGGAAAAAAGCACCCTCAAAAAAGACAATCCGTTCCACCTTTTCGTAACGGCTCAACTGAGTTTCGTTATTGATAACTTTAAAACCCATATTAATCGTCATTCCGACTAAGAAATCGAACGGGACCGAGTTCTTCTGAATCCGTTCCGCATTCCTGACGCTATCGCGATGCGCCTTCGCTTGCATCCACCGATCATATTCGTTAACACTTTCGTCTTGAGCGAAAGCAAAAGCAGCAAGCAACAGAACAAGTCCAAAAACGCGAAACATATCACAGCCCTCGATAAAAGCAATTCAACAACGAACCGTCTTTAATCTATACAAAACTTTGTATAAAAAACGATGCTATTATAGACGTTCCGACAAAAAGCAATAAAACAAGATGAACTGTAAAAAGGTGATGCCGGCACAGTTCACAAAGGCGGTCGGTCGACCTATTCAAATATCTTGTTGTACAAACTCGGAGCAAATTTTTGCAAGTAACCCAACACGAAAATCACGGAAATGATAATCGGCAGGACCCACTTGAAGTAGAGGCGAAGTACCGCATATTTCGGGAATTTCAAACCCTTGCCTGCATCCGCTTCGGCAAAGAAATTGTCCTGCCCCCAGCCATAACGGGAATTGCAGAACAGCACGAACACAAGCGAACCCAGCGGCAATAGCGTATTCGAGACCAAGAAGTCTTCCAAATCCAGTACACAACTGCCCGAACCAAACGGTTCGAATCCCGAAAGCACGTTAAAGCCGAGTGCGCACGGGAGTGACAACAGCGTAATAGCGACAAAGTTCCATTTAACAGCCTTCTTGCGTTCCACATTGCGCGCATCCATCCAATAAGCGACAATGTTTTCGAAAACGGCCACAAGCGTCGATAGCGCCGCAAACGACATGAAGAGGAAGAACGCAGCACCGCAAATCCGGCCTGCCGGCATCTGCGCAAAAACGTTCGGGAGCGTTGCAAAAATAAGCCCCGGCCCCGCATCCGGCTGGAGTCCAAACGCAAAGCAAGCAGGAATGATGATAAGCCCGGCAATCAAGGCGACACCTGTATCGAGCACGCAAATATGCGCGGCTTCCGTCAAAAGCGAATGCTTCTTGTCGATATAGCTCCCGAAAATGCTCATGGAACCAATGCCGATGCTCAACGTAAAGAAGGACTGCCCGAGAGCCGCAAATACGACTTCGCCAATTCCCGCTTCCTTGAGTTTTGTGAAATCCGGCAGCAAATAAAATTTCAGCCCTTCGCCCGCACCCGGGAGCGTGAGCACGCGAATCATCAAAATGAACATGATAATCAGGAGCGCAGACATCATCATTTTCGTCACACGTTCTACGCCGCGCTGGAGTCCGAGTGCCACAATCGAAAGCCCCGCAAACGTTGCCACCACCATCCAGAACGAAAGCAGCGGACCATTCCCGAGCATCTTGCCGAACTCCGCCCCGACTTCTGCAGGCGTCATCGTCATGAGGTCGCCCATCGTCACCATGCGGTAAAAGTAGAAGAGCATCCAGCCCGTCACTGTCGTATAGAACATCATCAACAGGTAGTTGCCCGCAATCATCGGGATACCCGCCACATGCCACTTGTGCCCAGGCTTTTCAAGGATGGCAAACGAACGACCCACGCCACGCTTAGCAGAGCGGCCAACAGCAAATTCCATCACGAGAATCGGAAAACCAAAAATCAAAAGAAAGAAGAGGTAAATCAGTACGAAGGCCGCACCGCCATACTGTCCCGTGATAAACGGGAAACGCCACACGTTGCCAAGCCCGATGGCACAACCGGCCGCAATCAGGATAAAACCTAAACGGGATTTAAAGTTCTCTCTTTCTGCCATAACTTACCTCAAGTTCAAATTAGAATTTGATGGGATAGAGCAAATACCAATGGAATTCCGGATAGACCTGGATTGTCGGAGCCGGGAACTTAATGTAGTTCAAAGCCTTGATAACCGTGCGGGCTAAACGACTCTGGGGACGGAACGCTTCCAGGTCATAATCAAGCGCGATATAAAGTTCACGGCGCGGATGCGGCTCTTTCGTATAAACCTTTTCGTCAATACTGAGGCCAATTGCAATCGCAAGCCAACTCGGGTAATACCTGCGGGCTGCCTCGGGCAACATCCTGTACGGCTTGATCGAAAGCCAATAAGTGTGGTTCACGTAATCATCCGTAAATATACCATTGGATGCATTGTGTTCAAAGTTATAGTACGCATCGGAATTGATCCAATAGCTCCACTTTAAATCTATGTACTTACACAAGGGCACATAGCGCTCGGCCATAGGCCAAAAACCGCCAATACTTCCAGCCAGCACGTCAAAAATGCTAAAGCCCCACTTGGGTCCAAAGCCATCCTTGATGTCGATTGCAATGTGGGTGGATACGGCCGACAATCCCGCATACAAGTATGACCGGAACTCGCTAGCCCCCGCCCAGCGGTACCCCTCGTAAAAGACTTCGGCAACGGCGACCCCCCCCGCAAAATGACCGAACTTGTCGAGGTTCAGCGCATAGTCAAAATCATTCTCGAAATGGAAGCCGCGTTCTTCGTTTTCCCACCATCCCTTGGCAAAAACAAGACCGTAGGCAGCAGCATAAGCCACCAAAGTCAAGGACGCCACGCCGAATAGTTTTGCAGGCTCCAGTTTCGGATAGATATCGACAGAATCTTCGCTTCGGTAATCCCATGTGGAATCACGCCATGTGGGCGGATCCCATGGAGACGAAAAAGCTGTCGCCGGAAACACCAGCAACAGCATAAGCAATAACGCACAAATTTTTGTGCTCAATTTGCGAGAAGCGAATAGGCCAAGAGCAGAACCATTGGCCTTACGCATTAATTCCTCGCAAAGATAATAACTCCATTTTGGCCTCCAAAGCCAAATCCGTTACTCATGGCGTAGTCAATCTTCTGGTTCACTGCACCATTTGCACAGACGTCAAGGTGAATAGCCGGATCCTGCTCGAACACGTTGAGAGTACCATGAACCTTCTGTTCCATAACAGACATGATGGTCACAACGGATTCAAGCGCACCAGCGGCACCCAGGCAGTGACCAATCATCGACTTGGACGAATTGACCTTAAGGTTATCGAGAGCCGATGCGGAGGACTGCTTGAAGAGCGTTTCGATGGCAGAGCATTCCGCGATGTCACCGAGCGGTGTCGAAGTTCCGTGGGTATTAATATAGCTAATATCCTTGGGTTCGATGCCGGCTTCTTTCATGGCGTTGCTCATTGCGAGCATCACGCCCTTGCCGTCCGGACGCGGAGCGGAAATGTGATAAGCGTCGGAGCTTGCACCGACACCGGCGATACGGGCAAGAATCTTTGCACCACGGGCCTTGGCATGGGATTCGCTTTCGAGAACGAGAACTGCGGCACCTTCACCGATGACGAAACCGTCGCGGTCCTTGTCGAAGGGACGGGAAGCGGTTTCCGGGGAATCGTTGCGCTTACTGACGGCCTTCATGCTGGTAAAGCCAGCGAGGCTGAGCGGGTTCACCGTTTCGTCGGCACCACCGGCAAGCATCACGTCGCAACGGCCAAGACGGATCATGTCGTAAGCGTTCGCGATGGAGTGGTTGGAGGTCGCACAAGCGGAAGTCACCGTATAAGAGGGACCCATCCAGCCAATCTTGTTGCAGACTTCACCTGCCGGCATATTCACGATAGCCATCGGAATATAGAACGGGGAAACGCGGGACGGACCACGAGTGCAGAGAGCCACTGCAGCTTCATAGCAGTGCAGAAGACCACCGATACTGCTACCGATGATAGCGCCGCAACGTTCGGGATTTTCGTTTTCCGGAGCAATGCCTGCCTGACGCAAAGCCTGCAACGACGAATAGACAGCGTACTGGATGCAGCGCGAGAACCTGGATTGGTCTCTCGTACTGTAGATGCCCGTAGCGTCAAACTCGCGAATTTCACTTGCAATGCGAGACGTGTAGGCCGAAGCGTCGAAACGCTGGATGGTAGCAATGCCAGACTTGCCTTGAAGCAAGTTCTGCCACAATAATTCGGGGGAATTTCCTAAAGAGGAAACGCAGCCCATACCTGTAATAACAACATTTTCCATAGTGCGGCAAATATAGCAAAAAAAAATGTAATATTTTCGTAAGTGGGGAAAGAAAAAGACAATTTGTAACAAAAAAATATAAAACGCGAAATATATTTATAATTTTTAACAAATTTATCTATATATATGGAAAATTTCCATTTTTTTGGTAATTCAACAGACCAAGTTCTACCAACAAAATTCAACCATTTAATCTCTAAAAAGCTATTATTCACCCCGTATGCCAAAAAGTTCCCGAAATTTAGTCTGGATGGACCTGGAAATGTCCGGTCTCGATCCCGAAAAAGACGTCATTTTAGAAATAGCGACCATTGTTACCGATCTTAACCTGAACATTCTCGCCGAAGGTCCCGTCATCGCCATCCGCCAACCCGAAAACGTTTTCGAATGCATGGACGAATGGAACACGAAACACCACAACCAGAGCGGTCTCGTGGATAGATGTCGTCGTTCGCAATACTCCCTCAAAGACGCAGAACAAGAAACATTGCGTTTTATCAAGCCCTTTACTGAAAAGACAAAAAATGTCCTTTGCGGAAATTCCATCACGCAGGATCGCCGCTTTTTATACAAGTACATGCCTGATATTTCGGAATGGCTCTGCTACAGAAATATCGACGTGAGTTCCATCAAGGAACTGTTTTACCGCTGGTACCCGAATCTTGAAGATTTTCAAAAAGAAAAAAGGCACGAAGCACTAAACGACATCCGAGAAAGCATCGCCGAACTCGCCTATTACAGAAAAACCATTTTTAAGTAACCCCATGGAAAGACTCCCCTACGCCAAAAGAATGCGTAACCGTTGCATCGCGATTACCGTTCTCGTATTCATTATCGTTGCCATAGTCCATTGCTCCACCAAGGAAGATTTGCCTGCAAGTAACGTCGTCGAAAGCAACATCGCACCAGCCACAGATTCCTCATCCGAATCCATCGCGGCAAACGACACGAACGCTTTTTACGATACAACGGCCTTCGACACCGCAAACACGGCACCAAACGGACTTTCACGCCTTACCGGAATCGAAGACGAAGATTTCGACAAGGCATCAGCCAGCGCAGATTTCGAGAACAGCGTTGCCACAGGCGTCCGCGACACACTCCACATCAAGTCGCAAAAAGACCCGTTCCTAGCAGACAAAATCGACATACTCCTGCGCCGTTATCACCCGGACTTGGGCATCATCCTCGTCGTTGATACCAAGACAAACGAAATCATCGCCTGGGGCGAACGACGTGACGAGCATGTGCAGAACAGGCCCGACTATATAGGACGTTCAACCTTCCCTGCCGCATCTCTTGCAAAACTCGTGACCATCGCGGCCGCCATGGAAAGCAACCGCTACTCGCTCAACACCCCCATCCCGATGATCGGGCGCCACCACACGCTTTACCTGAACCAGCTTCGCGTCCCCGAAAAATACAAAGGTCCCACGATGGAACTTGCCGAAGCATTCGCCCGCTCCGCGAACCCGCCCATGGCCATCGTCGGGAAAAACGTCGGCGCAAAGCGCTTGCTCGCCGCCGCCGCCAAACTCGGCTACAACAGGAAATTCCCCGGAAACGCCCCGAACGCATCCAGCTATACCGCCCCGGACACAGGTTACGGCCTTGCCGAGGTCGCCTGCGGCTTTACAACCTCGACAACTCTCTCGCCGCTCCTTGCTGCCGCCCAAGTTCGCGCCATTCTCGCCAAAAAGCCGCTCGAAATTCCGTGGGCCCGCAACATGGCTCCGTTTGTCCCGCAAAAGCCCATTGCACTTGACGTCGGCAAGTTCAGCGATAACACGTATTACGGTCTCCGCGAATCGATGCTGCGTTCCGTAACACAGGGAACAGCACACAAGCACATGTCCACAAAGAACATGGCCCGCAAGAACTTCGACGCCCTACGGCTCGGAGGCAAAACAGGCTCGCTTGATGGCACCGACCCCGCCGGACGATACGACTGGTTCATGGGATTTGCCGAAGCAAGGAACGAACCGGGCAAGTCCATAGTCGTCATCGTGATGCAAATGCACAAGGAATTTCGCTCACAACCGGCAACGCAAGTAGCAGCGACCATCATCAACTACTGGGCGCACCAAAATCTTAAAAAATAAGTTAGATTTGAACACAAAGGAAAAAGAATAAAAATGGAATTATCTTGGTGGAACTTAATACCGACTTATTTTGACGGAACCGCTTTCCAACTCGGAAGCTTCCCCGTGCGCTGGTACGGAATCATGTACATTTTCGCGTTCGTGACCGCCTACCTCACCATGTGGAAAATCAGCCAAAAAGAAAAACTAGGCTACACCAAAGAACAGTTGGACAACATATTCACTTGGATTATCGCCGGTATCTTGCTTGGCGCCCGCCTCGGATACGTATTCTTTTACAAGGCAAGTTACTACCTCTCGAATCCGACCGAAATTTTACTTCCCATGGTTCACGACGATCTCGGCTACCACTTTGTCGGAATTTCCGGGATGTCTTACCACGGCGGTCTTATTTTGGGCATCATCTTTTTCTGCATCGGAGCAAAACGCAACAAGCTCGACGTCTGGAAAACTCTAAACCTGGCCATGCTCGCCGCTCCGCTCGCCTACACCTGGGGGCGTTACGGCAACTTTATCAACGGTGAGCTCTTTGGCGAAGTGACAACAAGTTCTATCGGCATGTACTTTCCGCTGGCCCACGACAGCACTCTTGCAAATCCAATCCTCCACCACCCCAGCCAGCTTTACGAAATGTTGTTCGAAGGAGTCATCCTGTTCGTTGTATTGTACAACCTTCGCAAGATTCCGAAACTCCACGACAAGATTCCATGCCTTTACTTGATGGGATACGGTCTATTCCGCTTTTTCATCGAATTTTTCCGCAAGCCGGACGCTCACCTCGGCCGTATCGACCTCTTCGGCATGAGCCGCGGGCAAACGCTCTGTTCGCTGATGTTTATCATCGGCCTTGCATGGATGATTTATCTCTTCTACCGCGAAAAGAAAGCTAGTAACCCTTAAACAGTTTTTCCCAAAGGCTGCGTTCTTCTTCGAATTTTTGCGTAAAGAACTTGCTTACGTGCTTATAGACAACCTTGATGTGTTCCGCCAGTTCGTCCGTGACGTACTTTTCTTCATTGGAATCGTCCGTGCCTGTTTCATTCATGAGCTTGGACCACTGGCTTTCCTGATTCTTGCTGCCCAACGTTGAGGAGAGCGAGGAATCCTCATAGCACTTGTTGTTCAAGTAAATTGTCCAAACCGAATTCGGAATCTTTTCAAGGAATTTCTTGAGGAACGGTTCCGCATTGGTCGAATAGCCGTATGAATTGCCTATCAGGCAAATGAGAGGCACATTGATGACTCGTTCGACATTCACCTCACTCCATGACTTGTCCGTCATTTCGAGAATCGCATTGTACAATTCTTCGGCAGGTTTCGGTTCATTATAAAAGTTGTCTATACCCAAATGGGCTTCGCGCAGACGTTTTAAATACTCCGACAAATCAAGAACATTCTCAACACGAGCACTTTCGACAGGGCTCACATGAGGCACGGCAAACGAAGATGTTTCGCTATCCAAGGGTTCTGCCGCTTTCGCCTTTGCTTTCTCAACTTCAGCAACGTCGTTACAACGGTTCATCACCTCGGAATCAAACGCAGGAAAAACACGGAACTTGTAATAAAACCTGATATTTCCTTCTTGGGACTGGAAATAAAGCGCCTTATAGCACTCGTTATCTTTGAACAAATTCGCGAGAGCCCTGTATGCACGGTGCCTAGCACCACCTGATGTGAACTTACCTCGGTGAATAGCCACAAAGCAGTGGAACGCGCGCACGCAACCATTCGTATCGATAACGGTAATGCCATCATAGTTCAACATCGAAATGAACATTTTACGAATAAAATTCTGTTCGTACAAATCATGATACAACTGCGAATCCAACATGGAATCGGGCTTAATCTGCATGTCCTTGTATTCGTCAAAGATAATCTTTCCGCCATCAAAGTTTTCGTCTTTGTTGCCATCCCATGACGGATCCACGAACAAGCATATCGTGCCGTGCACTTCTCTTTTGATTTGTGAAAAAAGACCGGCCCAGAACCCTTTCGGGTATGAACCCGTATTGGAATCTGTAAAATCATCCGCAAACTCATTCTCATCCAAATCAAAACGAATCAGCAAATGGTCTGTGTCCCCTGTCGATGTATGCGAATTGATGCAGATTTTTGAAACGTTGACGCATTCAATCAACAAAAAACCTTTTTCAAGAAGAGCGCGTTCGGTTTCGCCGGCGTTCCCGATATCCGACTGGAACACCCCAACCTGAATAGACGATTCCGACTTTTCTCGCCCGGACATCTGCTGTATAATCAAGTCGCATCCACTCTTGCAAAAATGGATAACATCCTTCAAGCAGGCTTTGACGCGTTCTTTGTACAGGTTTTCCAAGGAATCTCCCGAAAACTTGTAAATGCGGCGATTCCAGCCCATCGGCGTATTTCCGTTTCCCATGATGATTCGAAACGTGAAATGGTCGTTTTCTTCTTGATAATGCGGAACACTTGGCAATATATCGATAATGGCATCAATAACCGCATCCTTCATTTCCGGAAGTTTATTCAGAAAAAAATCCTTGATTTTTTTTCGGTCAAGTCCAATAACATTCGAAGTAATCTGCAATTTTCCCTCCATAAAACAACCAGGAACATCAGCCCAAATTATCTATTATCAATATACATATGAATTAGCTACTTTTGGGAAAAAATTTTAAAAATATTGTTAAAAATTTTATTTTTTACGAAGAACATTAACAGGAGCATATCAATGGCAGGCATTACTTACGAAGTTGACGATAAGAACATTGTCGAACAAATCAAGTCAGACGCCGCCAAAGCCGCTTCGGAACTCGTCGAAGCAGCCCATCTCAAAAAAGGCGATATCGTAGTCGTCGGTTGCAGCACCAGCGAAACCTTGGGCAACCAAGTCGGTAGCCATTCCGTTCCCGAGGTCGGAAAAGCCATCTATGAAGGTATCCAGAGCGTTTTCGGAGCTCAGGGCATTTATATCGCAGCGCAATGCTGCGAGCACCTGAATCGAGCTATCATCATCGAACACGAAGCCGTCCCGAACGCAGAAATCGTGAATGTCGTGCCGCAACCCAAAGCCGGCGGTTCCTTTGCAACAGCTTGCTACGCATCATTCAAAAACCCAGTAGCGCTCGAACACATCAAGGCAAACGCGGGGCTTGATATCGGCGGGACCCTTATCGGCATGCACCTACGCGAAGTCGCTGTTCCCGTGCGCTTAAAGCAGAACCACATCGGCAAGGCTATGCTTATCGCCGCACGTACCCGTCCGAAGTTCATCGGCGGTGAACGCGCCCACTACGATGAAAGTCTAAAAGACGGATACCCGCAGTTCTAGTGGGCCCTTCGACAGCGCTTCGGCAGGCTCAGCATACCAGCTCTGGGACCTTGATAAGTTCGGTAAGCTTGCCGAACCAAAGTTCTAAAGAGTCTTATGGTGTCTCATGGCCCGGATGTTCCGCGGTAGCACTTCCTTATGCCACTTAATCCATTCATCGTAATAGATGTAGCGTTTTTCGCGTTGGCGGAATTCGCGGCCATGAACGACTCTGCGCCCTTGGCGTTCCTCGACGGGAATCACGATATGCAAACACTCATGATAAACTACTCCCGCGATTGCGTATAAAGGGCAATTCGCCGCATCGTAACCGCGACTGATGCTGATGAGGTGGAAGTTTTCGCCAGTCACCGGGTCCCTGCGCACGGAGTGGAAACTGAGGCCTCCCACGCGATTACTCCAAGTGATTCTGCACGTAAGCGATCCGCCGAAATACGTGTTATTGATGGCCGCAAGCACATCCGTCAGGTTATGGTGAACACCTTGCGGACGGATTGGCGGCAAACGCCCCTTGCTTGCAAGCGGAGCTTCACCTTTATCTGAAAAAATTTGATCAACAGCCTGCCAAAATCGATTTACCAAGTCCTTGATAATAGCCTTGTTTTTCTGCGTTTTGCGACGCACCGCATGTTCCGCCCATTCTGCGGCAAGTTCACGGGCATCGGCAAATTCTGGAGCCTTCATATATGCAGGCAAAAGCACTTCCGGATGCCCAAACAGGACTCCACCCTTACAACGGATACTCTTTTTCATCAGCGGACTATACTTAAAATGCACGAGCCCATTGAGAGAGCAATCCGGCGAAGGAATCACGACACCGGACCTGTTGTCCGCAGCAACATACCCGAACAAATCCATCTGTCCGTCGGGCGACATCGAGGGGAGCACGCTTTTTTCAAACGGATTCACGCGCCCAAAACTCCTTCATAGCCATTCAACGCCAACAACCCGCCAAAAAAACTTTCAGGCAAATCAAGCGCGGAATAATGTTCCGAAATTCCATAAACGGCATCTTCCACGACATCTGGCATATAAACTATATAACTATCGTTTTTCTCAGTCTGGAGCATATCGGGAGTGCAATATTTCGGATCGGTCTCGCTGAAATACATACGGCAGGAAACCGTCCGCAACGGATAAATTGTGCAATCGCCCACCCCGTTCGAAAACGGGCAAGAACGCCACCACGAGAAATAATCATGGAGCGCTCCATCTTCGGCTTCATCCTCAGAAAGCCCTGCGTCTTTACGAGCGTCGAAAAACGATTCAAACTTGTCCGAACGCAACTGGCAAGCTTCCATCAAAGTAAGCAAGTCATCCCGTTTCCGCAGTTCACTGTACATGGATATCAACTCAAACGGTTCCACCGACATCGGATAATGGTGGCAACAGTTTCCGCAAGCCGGCCTGCACTGGATAGGATGCGGCTGTTGCACAAGCACCGCCTTCAAATACAGGTCATAGGCTTCATGATATGATTTCGTAAACTGGAGAATAAAGGGCAACTGTTCCCGTAAGTTATCTGCATCGATGGCATATTCACGACCCAAAGCAGAGGCAATCCCGTCAAGACGGTCTCTTTCGACCCTGAGCAGGGAGGAAAGTCGCATCTCTGCGATGCGGTAAGATTTCGTCGGAAAATACTCTTTGTACGCTTCCATCGAGCGCAAATATATTTTTTTAAGGGAAAATCGTAAAAAAAGCCGATAAAAAAACACAATTTTTTCATTTTTATAATAATGAAGTTATTTTTTTATATGGAGAAATCGTTTCAGGATTAGCAAAATGAGTAAAATATCACAAAGCAAACGGATGTGGTCCCTCGTAATCGCTTTGTCTGTCGGCATGGTCGGTTGCAACCTGTTCCACCCGACAGAGAGTCATGATGCCGAAAACGACGATGCAGCCGCTCTGACGCTTGACGGTTACCACGAATACCAAAAGTCAAATTACGACTCCGCCCGCCGACTATTCAACAGGGCCATCGCAGCTGACTCCGGATATTCCGAAGCCTGGGTCGGTCTCTCCAAGTGCGTCATGAACAGTCAAGAAAGCCTGAACGTATTCGAACTGGTTTCCTACGCGCAAAAGGCGGATGAAAAATCGACGTCCAACGGATTCCTCGAAATGTCCAACGAAAAAGCGGCAAGCATTTCAAGAAGCATCGACTCCGTTTTGATTTACCTGAACAAGTTTATCGCTCGCGACACGACCGGAAAAACAGACAAGAAGGTGCGGTTCAGCGATATCGCAGACAGCTACGCAATTCTCCTGCTATCCAAGGCTGCACTCCGCATTCGAAACGTCCAGACAGAACTCACATCCGTACTCTCGGCTGATAGCGCGGGCATGAAGTTGAACTTAAACACCTTGAACGACCTTGGTGATAGCCTCAAACCGTTCCTCCAGGACATGGCGGCAGCATCCGAAGCAATTAAAGTTGCACCGGACGCCTCTGCGGAAATCATTAAAGCCTACCTCCCCGATTCCACGCGAAAAGATATCGGCGACGATTTTTACACTGATGCAACGATTGGACTAGCCAACACTGTCATCCAGTTGAATGACAGGGCCCAGACAATTGATGAAGAACGAACCGACGTATTTTTCGCATTCGGAAACGGCATGGATGACGACGGCGACGGATGCGTTGACGAAGAAGTCGTAGATAATTATGACAACGACGGCGATGGAGAAATAGACGAAGACGGCAGAGACTACCGCTCGGTGGTTCTTGTAAAGAACACCTTCGTGATAAAAGAAGATAACACGGCACAAATCAACAAGGACGGAAAAATTTACGATCTGACCAAATCACAGGTCGATTACCTCAATACGATTGAAAAGTATGAGACTATCGACATTGATATGAATGGCAAAATGGGGTCAAAAGATTCGAACGAATGGCAATACGTCATCCGCGATCCCGACGATCGCGATGAAAAGAACAACCACCTGTTGAAGTTCGCCGTTGATTTGAAATTCCCTGGCAAAAACATTGCAACCAAAATCAAGAACAAAGAACTTATCCGTCATGATACAGATATAAACAACATTAAATACTCGTTGAAAAAGCGCAAAGAAATGGTCGGCGGATGCTGGGTCAACTATTCCGATGACGATTTCAAAAAATGGTTTGAAGGGAGAAATGCAAAATGAATAAAATAACTCTACTTGCAATTCTCATTTTATGTGTAAGCTTTGTATCGGCAAAATCTCCCCGACACATTTCGCTGCGTGCAGAATCCATGGGCGGAGCCCACGTAGCAGTAGTCGATGACAAGGACGCCATCTACTTCAACTATGCAGGCTTAAGCCAAATCAACAGGCTCGGTAACTACGACAAGCGTCCGGAACAGGGCTACTATCCACGCAACTGGATTGGTGACATGCGCCTCACATTTGGCGGAGCCGGTGAATTCAGCAGATTCCTTTCGGTATATGGCGATGTGACCGACGTTCAGGACTTGTTCAGACGCGCACAAAATGAAGCCGATTCAATGGGTTCCAGCAGAACAAGCGCCATTCTAGATTCACTTGTCAATAATCCCAGATACCTCAAGATTATCAATTCTCACGACCACAAAACGTTGGAGATGAGATTGAAAATCGATGCGGAGTTGGCGTTCCACAATTTTGGTGCGGCTTTCTGGATGAACGGAAGCGTTGCTCCTTATGTTGAAGGCGGCTTAATCCTCCCCTACCTCGTTGTCGATACGTTCTACATCGATGCTGTAGCCCAAGCGGGTGGCGCTTATGAAATCATCCCAAACAAACTCTCTGTAGGCCTTGGCGGAAAAATCGCAAAGCGCCACAAGACCGAAATGGTAACACTCGGTTTGGCAAACTACAAGAGTGTTGTCGATACGCTGGAAAACAAGCTCGACAACGCCACTGACGATTTCTTCGATTCAAAGACGTTCTCGTTCGGTTTGGACATGGGCGTCCTTTATCAGTACAACCGCGAAGTCCGCTTTGGCGCTTCGCTTCGCGACATTTACTTCAAGTCTCTGGCCGGAGAAACGCTGATTCCGAACTTCACGATAGGCGCGAACTATAGCCCGAAATTCATGAACAGCAATACCGGATTCGGTCGTAAATTCAATGTCGCTGTAGATTTCGCCGACATGTTCAACGCCGACAGAAATTACAAGTTCTTCAGCCACCTCAACTTCGGTTTCGAACTGGAACAGACTCTTGCAGCAATTCCAGGGCTCAACAACGAAGTCCGTTTCATTGCATTGCGCCTTGCCGCCGGTTTCAGAGGCGGGTATCCGTCTGCGGGTATCGGCGTCGAAGTGCTCCGTTTCTTCTCGTTTGAAGCGGCCACTTGGGGCGAAGAACGCGGTTACTACACCGGCCAAGAAGAAAACAGAATCTACATGGTGCAAGCGAGCATAGGATTCTAGTGGTTGCGGCAAAGCCGCAGTAGGCAGTAGGACAAATACGTAAGCCGAGCGTCGCGGCCAAGCTTGCTTGGACATGACCGAGGCTAGCATTTGGCACATGAACGAAGTGAAAGTGCAAGTAGGAAGGAAGTCCGTCATCCTGAGGGGTTTCCCCGAAGGATCCAGTAAATTTTGAAAAGTCCCGACAAACGTCGGGACTCTTTGCTTTTTGTACCTAAAACCTAAGACCTGTAACCTAAAGCCTATTTCTTCACTTTCATAACTCTCGCCTGCGGGTCGCGTTTGCCGAGCAAATCGTAAGTGCGGGAACCGCGCAAGCTGCGGGACTGCACCGAGCGATTGCGTTTGAAAACGGAAATCGTCCCATCGTCGGTCTTGAAGTTTTCCACATGCGTAATGCCGTTGTTCACATAATCGTCAAGGCCGTAAGCATGACGCATGATGTTCAGCACGTCCTTGTCGAACACGGAACCGTCCGGTTCTGTCTGGCGACGGATAATAGTCATGTTGTTTTCGCCTTCGTGACCCGTATCCCAAGCGATAGGCACCACCTTGTTTTGTTTTGCTAGTTTCATCACGGCATCGTAATAAGCGAGGCGGCCCTTGCGGTGTTTCGCATAATTGTCGCCGGTCAACACCCCCACGCGGTCATTCGCACCGAACTCGCCGATAATCACAGGCACACCCATATCGACAAAATTCGTTTTCATTTTGCCAAATTGATCATCCATGCGATCGCCCGTACAAGGGTCGCCCATGGCACCCGCCCAAGCGTTGTAGCCGCAATTATGCACGATATCATCGCCTGTCGCCAAATCTTCAGTTCCCCAGTAATACTGCGGATAGACTTGTGCACCCCAATCAACCACATCGTTCAATAGCGTGTAAGTATAAGGGTCGTAATAATGCACTTCGACCATCAAGCGGTTGGCAATCACATCTTTCGGGAGCTTGCTCACCGGCATCACTTCGCAACTGCGATCTACACTCGTCGATGGACCTTGAATCACCAGCGTACGGCTTGCGTTATTGCCGCCCGTCGCACGAACCGCATCCACAAACGTCTGGTGGTACGTCATCAAGATTTCGGTTTCGTGCTTGTAATTATCATCCGTTGTCGCGGGCTCGTTGGCACTTGCAAAAAGCAAGTTTTCGTTGTAGTTCTTGAAGCGATTTGCAATCTGCGTCCAGAAATCCTTCTGGCGGGCGTTCACCTTGTCCTTTTCCGAATCGTTCAAATTCCCTTCGAGCCAGCCATTGTCCCAATGGATGTTCAGAATCGTTACAAGCCCTGCACGCATGCAGTAATCCACGACCGTCTGCACCGAATCCATCCAGCTTGAAGCAATCTCGTTCGGGCCTCCGCCCGGAACAATATCCGCCCTGCTGGAATCACGCGACAATGCGTTTGAATGGCTGTACCACGCGCACGGAATGCGGATCGTGCTAAAGCCAGCCGCCTTGACGGAGTCGATATACGCTTCCGTCGGGAACTTATTGCCCCACCACGTCGGATTGCTCGGGACTTCCATCGTGTTCCCGATGTTAATGCCAAAGCCCATCTTGGCAAACATCTCGCTTGCCGTCGGCAACTCTGCCGCGAAGGAATTTGAGCCCAATGTCAAAGAAAGCGCACCGCAAAGCGCGGCGACGCGAATGTGCTGTTTAAACATATCAATCCTTTGGTTCTAAGCCATTCGCGTTTATTCCCCAAACAACGAAAGCCCATAACACCAAAGTTAAATATATATCAATAGACGGCAATCGCAAAAATTACGCCAATAAAAACATTGACGTTTTGTCAAATGAAAAGTTTCTATTCTGTTTTTTGGGGTTTTCGATACCGCAATGTTGAAATTATCTTCTTGCACATTGATGTATCAACTTTAGTGGAATCGTATTCAAAATGCAAGCGATCCATATCATACCATATTATTGAATCACCAGTATTTTGATATTTATGTTCATATCGTTTTGTTTCAGGATTTTTATAAGAAAAACTCTTTCGTTTGGGCGCTTTAATATAACGGGATGAAAAATAAATGTCAAACACATTAGAAATCTTTTTGATTTTCAGAGTATCATTATCAAAATAACTTCTGTAAACAGGCTCTAGCAAAATAAACGAATCAAGAATATCTTGGTTAGCTGCTCGACCCAAATGATTAACTTCAGAATTCCCAACCCCAAGAGTCAAATGCATAAAAGGTTTTAGCAATGAATCTAAAAAAGTATAACAAACTATTTCACCCATAATAATACCGCTCTTACGAACAGAATACGATTTTGGAATCAATACTTCAAACATGTCGCCATCAGAATTCATGGAATCCGCATACACCTGCATTTCTAGAGGTTCAAAAGGATTCTTTAATTCTTTAACTTCTTTATCTTTTATTTCAAAAGCATATTCGCTTTTTTCTACAACATATATCAAGTCAAACAATTTATTTACATTAAACGAATAGCCATTTTTTAAGGCACCACGTTTCAAAGAAATTTTTCCGTTTCCATCATATTTTACATTCCAAACTTTATCATACTTATATTTCAAAAACAACGAATCCGATAGACAATAGGCACGAGCTCCATCATATAAGATTTCATTTTCAAAATCATTCTTTCCACATTTTATGGAATACTCTTCTAAAGAATCACGCAACGATTCATAGGACGCAGACAATCCTTCAATTTTGCAATTATCAAAATTAAGGCAAAATGAAATATTCTCCAACTTGAAGAAGAACAAAAAACATGCTATAAAAATCACAAACAAAGAAAATACAATTATTCGTTTTATCATACTATTCTTCCACAAAGCAGGCCGGAATTTTAAGAGTCACGACTTGATTTAAAGAAAGGTCTTCTTTGACGTACATGGCATGATATCTATCAAACAGTACCACTGATTTTGCAGGTTTAACAGGCTTTTTAGGGAACAGCGGATCTCTTTTAGCCACACCTTTTACACATCGCAAATAATTAATTCCACCCGTAGCCAAGTCCTTCGTAAATCGGATTTCATCACAATATTCTTTGATAATGCCAGAATAACCGGCAATCTCAACAGAATCGTTTTCACTTCCCTCTCCCTTACATTCCATTCGGAAATTTTCTCTAGAAAACGAAAGATGGACCTTTTCTGACTTGACAATTTCTTGTGCAGCGACCTTGCTAAAAAGGCGGCGTGAACGCAATTCTGGAGGGAGAAAATCGGTAAATATAAAACAAGGAGGATTAAGCATCAGCTGAGTCTGCACCTCAGGCGGCATCCATGCGTAATACAGAATAGATTTCACTTCTTCCAAGAAATCGGCGTATTCCGGATGATCCGTATTCATATCAACATTTACAACTCGGCCGCTATCGCCAAAAGTAAGCGTTGCATCGACAGAAAGATTAAAGCCCTCTTTATAATATCTTTTGAGCGCTCGTTCAAGCCGCCAGCCACAAGGTCTCTTTACACTTTGAATAAGACCCGTTTCAAATTCACGTGGCGGCATCGTATCACCAAGAATTTTCCCTTCTTTTAATTCAAATGTATCAACGTATATATCCACTTTCAGCGCTGGTAGATTCGGACGTGTTTTGAATTCCGCAGTTTTACCCTCTGTAGAAATTTTCCGTTCCTTGAAATAAGCCTGAATCAAATCCAGCTTTTTCCAACGTCCTGCGCCCTGCAACGAGAACATATCTCCATCAAAAACGGTGTCGCTAGGATATAAATCGTCATAGTAAAAAAAATAATCTACAAGTTTTCCTTGTCGAAACAAACTTATCGATAATTGAGCATCTTCTTCCCATGCATTTCTAAGTTCTCTATCGTATTCTGGATATTCTTCATCAAGAGCAGCCGCTTTGGCAAACCGTTTGATTTCTTTCAATTTATTCGTCGAATAAGCCAAACCCTGCGCATTGAAAATGACCAAGGAATCCGCTAGTGCTAAAGATTCTTGCAATCGGAGCGGTTTTCCGGGAATGAAATTAACGTTTTCATCGGAGCGTTCCTCATCACAAGAAAGGAGAAGGATTGCGGAAAGCAGCAACAAAAAGAATCTACAATAGTTCTTCATGCCCATTTTAGAAACGCCAATCTTCATTAAACTTTCCTTTTTCCGTAATCTTTTCTTCGACAAAGCAAGGCGGAATCTTAAGGGAAGCGCGTTGCGATATCGGCATGTGCATACGGTCCCATTCTTCATAAATAGCCTTATCCTTATCAAAATAATGATTACTCCAATTCTCTTGAGAGTTTCCATTAGGCAATTTCTTTTCGTATTCCAAGCATTGATAGCGGATTACCTCGCCTGTCGCAATGTCTTTCGAGAACGTAATCTCATTGCAAAGTTCTTTCTTTGCATTTGGTGCATTAACAATTTCAACGGAATCTTTCGCAGTGCGGCCATTCTGTTTGCAAACCATTCGGTAATCCCTTGAAAAAGAAATCCAAAATTTTTCAAAAAAGACAATTTCTTGGGCCGTCACGTCATTTCCGACATTCGAGTGAACTTTTGGAGGCAACCACCCATACTTCAAAATGGATTTTATTTCCTTCAAGAATTCTTTATTTTCATAAGGCTTTGTTTCTGCAGAAACAGAATACACACGACCATCCAAAAAATCAATATAAGCAACAAGAGATAAATCAAAAACATCCTTGTAATAACGATACATTAATCTCTTAAGCCGCCAACCCAACGAATGTTTTAAAGATCGAGCAATCCCTGATTTAAGTTCATTCATATTGATATTTTCATCAACATTCTCCCTTTTTTCCAAAAAAACTGTATCGACAAATATTTCGACATTTACTTTCGGGAGTGAGGCCTCATGCGTGAACTCATTAACGGTTCCACTTATAGGAATCTTCCGTTGCTTAAAAAACTCCTTGATTTTAGCATCCTTTTTCCAGCGTCCAACGCCTTGCAGCGAAAGCATTGCGCCATCATTATCGGATAAATAATCTAAAACACGGTCCCTTAATTCTTCCCTTTTGGGATGCGCGTAATAAAGCAAATGGTCAATCAATTTTCCTTCTCGATACAAATTAATCGACAAATTCGGTTCTCCAATTCCAACCATTTCTCTTTGCCAAGAATCATACTCTGGATATTCCTCGTCAAAGAACGACTTCTTTGCAAATTCTTCGATTTCATTAAAGTCATGCGTTGCATAGAGCAACCCCTTTTCTCCATAAATATTCATTGAATCCGTAACAGCAAGCGTCTCGTGCAAGCGCATGGGTTTACCGGGAATATATTTGACATTTTGAGCAACATCTTTCAATTTTTGCACACCAAAAGATAACAACGCATACCCTCTAGCCGCCTTCAAATAATTTGCCGTAGTATCTACTTGAATTCCAATAAATCCCGTATAAAGTTTCAAAGGTATCTTTTCACCCAAATAATTCCATTGAACATCGACAAAGGTGATTCCCTTGGGGATATTATAAGAATCTAGTTGTTTTTCCCAATTCATATGCTTTACATATTTTTCTTCATCCGAGCGATTGTCCTTTGTATAAGGCAAGAATCTAGAAATCCAACCATTAAAATAAGGATTGCCACATCCTTCCGGTTCGAACCTCTTATATATATTCTTCCAATGTTTTAAATTGATTTTCCCGTCAAAAGTATTGACAAACTCATCCAGTACAGGATTCAGCCCATTCGCCCACCATTTCATATCTAGTTGTTCAGCAAGTCTATTAAAAGAATCCTTAAGCAACAACCAATCTTCCTTGGTACCGTTCACCTTGATTTTAGGGATTCCGCAAAGCGTGTACACACTATACGAGTAGTATTGCGACGCAACCGCCATAGTCATTGTGCGAGAAATGTTATAGTCCACCGGACTTGTCGTCGAGAATTTCGTTTTCAACGGAATGCCGGTTTCTGCAGGCAACTTGGCTTGCAAGGAATCAAACAAGTTCGCAATTGTCCTAAACCATTCCTTGTGCGTCGATTCAGGAGTTAGCGAATTATCAAGAACAGCGATAGAGGAATCCGTTCCCGGAGCAATAAAGCGGTCTTTCAATTTTTTGCGATTACTCTTGACATGAAGCCGAATACCGTCCAAAATCATAAGCCAAATATCATCCGGGTTGATTTCTAGGGCATAATGCTTGGCATACGCAAGCGCCACAACATCAAAGAATGACGGACTTTCAGAAGAACCTTTAACAAAAGGGCTTATAGAATCGGAATACGCATAGAAAGCCTTGGTGCCATTCGAGCCCTCGTTTTTGGCTTTTCTAGAAAAATATTCTGCAAAGCCACCCCTTTTAACAGGCGTTATTTTTTCATTAAACGTGCTATCGCGAACGGTTGTATCAACAACCAAGGCGTAAGCGCTCGTGTCGTGAACAAAGCCTTCGAAACTCTCGGTATTTTTTGAAGAAACCTCAATCATTTGCTCATCACGTTTCTGTTCGCAAGAGAGCAGAACGTATGCGGCAAGGACGAGGAAAAAGAATTCGTAAAAACTATGCATAATCTATTTTTCTTCCACAAAGCATGCCGGAATTTTGAGGCTCACGACATCCGAAAGCGAGATACGACCATAACGCACTTTGTCAAATCGATCAAAAGCATAATTTCTGGAAACAGGAATGATTTCATTTTGCACAAGTTTATTAAGAATGATTTCGTTTTCATTTTGCACAAGTTTATTAAGAATGATTTCGTTTTCATTTTGCTCAAGTTTCTTATTGAACTCATTACATTCATAATGATTTACACTTCCTGAAACAAGGTCTTTCGTAAAGATTATTTCACTGCAAAGAGACTTTTTTGCATCTAGATCGACCACAATTTCAACCGAATCTTTCGCGGGTTGCCCATTCTGCTTACAGACCATACGGTACTTTCTCGAAAAAGATAAATGCAACTTCGCTGACTTTATAATAAAATCATTGACTTCATCATGTATTTTTGGAGCATCCCAAGCATAATAAAGAGCATCCTTAACATCTTCTAAAAACGCTTTATACTTAGGGTGTTCCGTACTCATGATAACATTTGCGACTTGACCATCTTCGCCATACTCAATTCTTGCGTCAACAGATAATTTAAAATCATTTTTATAATGTTTATAGAAAGCCTTTTTTAATCGCCAAGCGAAAGCTCCTTCGAAACCCGATCCTTTAAAATCATAATAAGATTTATTACCAATAATATTGCCGTTTTTGAGTTCAAAAGAATCAACAAAAACATCTACGTCTAATTCCGGGATACTTTTATCTTTTGTAAATCCATTAAACTCTCCCTCAAAAGAAATATGGTGCTCTTTGAAAAAAGACTCTAAAGACAGAGAATCGCTTAAAATTCCAATCTCTTGTGTAAGAACAACATATTTTTTTTCAATCTGTTTATAAAGGCTTAAACGTTCTATTGCTTTTCCACCTTTATATAAGTTAATTACGCAGAACGGTTCGGCATTGGCAATTTTTTTTTCAATTTCATAAGGGTAATATTCATGAGATCTATCGTATTTTTCACTCTTGAATGATGCTGCGGCGGCAAAGTTTTCAATTTCCTTCGGATTGCTTGTTGCATAAGCAAGACCCTGTGCATTATAGATTTCAATCGAATCTGAGATTGCCAAAGACTCCCGCAAGCGGAGAGATTTTCCGGGAATATAATTAAGCTTATTGGCAATAGAATCCATATCGCACCAGCCGCAATAAGACATGAGAGCATATCCGCGAGATGATTTCAGCATATTTCTAGTTGTATCGACCTGAATTCCGACAAAGCCCGTATAAATTTTCAAAGGAATTTTCTTGCCGTAATAAATCCAATTGACGTTAACGTCCGTCAATTCCTTCGGAATATCATCTATTTGATTAATGGCACCGCTCCAATCCATTCGACGTTCTGGTTTATCGTGGCCTATATAAGGATAAAATTTGGTTATCCATCCATCAACCGGATGCCATCCACATTCATTACCGGGATCTTTAAAGATGTTCCTCCAATGGCTTAAATTTATTTTGCCATCAAAAATATTGATAAATTCATCCAGAATGGGATTTAACTCTTTCGCCCACCATTCAAAATCCAATCGTGACGCAAGCTTGTTAAAAGAATCTTTAAGCAAGCTCCAGTCCAATTTTGTGCCGTTCACCTTAATTTTGGGGATGCCACAACCACCAATCAATGTAAAAGTATAATAATCTGAAGCAAGAGCCATCACCATGGAACGAGATATGTTGTCATCAATCGGGTTTGTCGTCGAGAATTTAACATTCAATGGGTCTCCAGTTTCTACAGGCATTTTCTCTTGCAGAGAATCGAATAAATCCGCGAGAACGCTATGCCATTTTTCATACGTTGAACTCCACGAAAGCGAGTCATCCCGAATTTCGATAGCCGTATTAGCCCCCGGCAATACAAAGCGGTCTTTCAGCAAATCACGATTGCTATTCACATGGAACCGAATGCCGTTCAAAATTGTAAGCCATATATCGTCTGGATTTATTTCTATGGAATTATGACAAGCATACGCGTGCGCCACCATCTCTATAAAAGACGCACTCCAAGAAGACGATCCACTAATAAAAGGACTAATGGAATCCGAATACGCATAAAATATCTTTTTCGCATTCGTCCCTTCTTGTGAATAGTCTTTAAAATATTCCGTAAAGCCGCCTTGATTTACTGGAATCAATTCGCCATTGATGGCACTGTCGTGAACGGCTGTATCTACAACCATCACGTACGCACTCGTATCACGGACAAAGCCGTAAATCTTGTGCGAAGAATCCGGTGAAACGTTAATGGGATTGTTCACTTGCTTGCGTTCGCAAGAGAGCAGAGCGCATGCGGCAAGGACGAGGAAAAGGAATTTACAAAGGCTATGCATAATAACAATATAACAACATGGCCTTGCAGAGATTTAATAATAAAAAGTAAAATAATGTATAAAAAAGGAGATTCCCGACTGTCATCCCGGACTTGTTCCGGGACGGGAATGACATACTGCATTTCGTCATCCCGGACTTGTTCCGGGATGGGAATGACATACTGCATTTCGTCATCCTGAATGAAGCGCTAGCGAAATGAAGGATCCAGTAAATTCTTGTAGTGCAAAAGCGAAAAATTGACTGGATCCTTCCTCCCTTCGTTCGTCAGGATGACGGTCTCCAAAGATGACAAGCCGGAATGACATGGTCGAAACGGGTTTATTTTCCGCTCATAATGGCGGCGAGGTCCGCGCCACTCAAATTCGTCTTTTCGCTTAAGGCGGCGACGATTGCGGTGAGAGACTTTTGGCATGCCATCATGAGGTTGTAAACTTGTTCGACAACGCTTGTTTCGGCAAGCTGGTAGTAATAGCAGGCGGCCTGGAAGCTCTGGTAATCGGGGTCGCTCCTGTAAAGTTCCATCGGGAGTTCTTTCATGACAGTGTCGAGGTCGCAAGCGAAATTTTTGCGGATCAAAAAGTCCGACATGTGGCCCGCAATGGCAATGTGGGCGGCACCATCGAGTGAACTCCCGGGCATGCGCGTGACACTCGGCTTTTCCTTGGAATTGTTGATTCTGACGTAATCAATCTGGCGCTTGAACAGGAATGCGATTAGAGCGTGGCCCGCCTCGTGGCGGCAGAGTTTTTCAAATTCTTGTTCACCGAAAAATTCAATTAAGCTTTCGCGAGTTAATGTTTGTTCTGGCATTTTTCAATCCACCTGTCTAAAAATTGCATCTGTTCGTCGGTATGGAACCAATGTTCGCCGCCTTGCATAACCGTGAGCGACGCGCCCGCTTTTTGTGCAAATTCGTGCATCGTTTCAAGGTCGGTCAAATTGTCATTAGAGCCGTACAAAATATGCGTCGGGATGTTCCACCGGATGGGATTTTCTCGCACGTAGCAAAGGTATTTCCAAGAAAGCGTCTCGCCAAAATTCGTCGCGATTTCACCTTTTTCGCGGAGTTCATCTTCGGAGACGTTAGCCCATTGCATCATATTGCAAATGAGCTTTTCCAAGTTCACCATCGGCGAGATGAAGAGCGCCTGCTTGATGCGTTTTTCATCCAAAGCGTTCATTGAGAAGAACGCCCCTATGCTATTCGCGATAAGCACGACTTCGTCGTAGTTTGCATCAACCGAATCAAAGTAGGCCGAGAATTCCTGCTTGGCATCCCACGGAGTTTCTGCTTTGTAATCAAAACCGACGACATCAAAATCCGGGAAAAGAGGCTTGTAATGATTGGCCTCGTCGGCATTGCCGCCTTTCCCATGAACATAAATAACGAGAGATTTCATTTTGGATTACATCTAGAATTCGTTCAATAGCACCACGAATATAATAAAAATCAGCGAATCATGGCAACATACCCCGCACTCACTCTTCCACAAAGCAGGGCGGAATTTCAATAGAGACAAACTGATCACTCAGTTTTTTCAACGTTCTCTCACGATCTTCGTATTTATTTTTATTAAAACTAACTTTTATATCACCACGAACATTTTTAGTTGATTTTAATTTTTCATCTTTTTCATCGAACTTTTCACATTGAAAACGATATATTTCACCGGTTGCAAGGTCTTTCGAAAAATCAATTGCGTTGCAAGGAACGTAGTTTCTTCCTACACGCCAAGCACCAAAGACTCCAACGAAATCATTTGCAACAAACCCATCCTTTTTGCATACCATTCGATAATCCTTCGATAAGGTTATACGAACTTTTATTTTATCGACAATTTCTTGCGCAATTTCATCACCCTTTTCATAATTAACTTTTGGAGGCATCCACGCATATTTCAAGATAGAACGAATTTCTTCCTGAAATGAACTTATCTCAGGTTTCAAATCCATCAAAACAGAATCAACACGCCCTTCACCCTTATACGAAATTGTAGCCACAAGAGAATCATTAAAACCGTATTTATGATGGCGATATATAGCCCGTTCAATCCGCCAACCACAATTTTTTCTCAAAGCCCCCATTATCCCTATTCTAAGATTATCCATTTTTCCAACAACGTTTTTCCCTTCTTTCAAAATAACGGTATCGACGTACATTTCAAGATTGAATTTAGGGAGATCCTTTTCATTTGAGAATTCATCGACTGTTCCGTTTATAGGAATTTTACGCTGTTCGAAAAATTTTTTGATAGCAACATTCTTTTCCCAAAATCCAACTCCTTTTAACGAACGCATAGCACCATTACGATACTTTTTAGGATAGGCATAATAAAGCAAATGGTCTTGCAATTCGCCTTTTCGATACAAATTAATCGACAAATTCGGTTCATTCCAATCATAGTCTTCCAGTATCCAAGAACCAGGTTCAAGATATTCCTCGTCTAAATAAGACATATCCGCAAAACGTTCAATTTCTTCAAGGTCATTGGTTGAATAAAGCAAGCCTTTTTCCCCGTAAACATTCATGGAATCCGAAATTGCCAACATTTCATGCAGGCGGAGAGTTTTCCCCGGTATGTATTTTGTTTCTTTAGCGGTCTCCCTAAAATTCATCAAGCCATAGGCCATAAGAGCATACCCTCTAGCCGCTTTCAACATTTTTGTCGTGGTATCGACTTGGATTCCAACAAAACCTGTATAAAGTTTTAAAGGAATATCTTTAGAATAATGCCACTTCACATCTACAAACGTAATTCCCGATGGCACATCGTGAAAATACATCCGTTTATTCCAATCCGAATGCTTTACATAGGCATACCCATCGCGAACAAATTCTTTCGTGTAAGGCAAAAACCTAGAAATCCAGCCATCAAAGCTAGGACTGCCGCATCCTTGGGGTTTGTAATATTTGTAAATACTTCTCCAATGTTCTAAATTTATTTTACCATCAAAAACTTTGATAAATTCATCAAGTACAGGATTAAGACCTTTCGCCCACCACTTCATATTCAATTGCACAGCCAGTTTGTTAAAGGAATCCTTAAGCAAAATCCAATCCTCTTTAGTACCTTTAATTTTGATTTTGGGAATCCCGCAAGTTGTCCAAACATGATATGAATAGTATTCCGAGGCTACAGCCATTACCATAGTCCCTGAAATATTGTTATCTACCGGACTTGTTGTCGAAAATTTCGTCTTCAGCGGATTTCCCGTTTTTTTAGGCAATTTAGACAGCAAAGATTCATACAAGCTTGCAATTGTCCAAAACCATTCATTATGCGTGGATTTATACGTCAACGAATTATCTACAATCAAAATTACAGTATCGGCACCTGGAGCAACAAAACGATTTTTCAGTGTTTTACGATTGTTCTTTACATGGAGGCGAAAGCCATCTAATATCATAAGCCAAATGTCATCAGGGCTAATTTCCATTGGGTAATGGTTGGCATACGCGAGAGAAACAACATCAAGGAATGAAGATGATTTGGAACGTTTTTCAACAAATGGGCTTATAGAATCGGAGTAGGCATAGAAAATTTTAGTTTCATTCGTCAGATTTTCTTGGGGATAATGGGAAAAAATACGTGCAAAGCCACCTTCTTCAACGGGGACTAGCGTCTCTTTAAAGGCACTATCATGAACGCTCGTATCCACAATCATGACATATGCACTCGTATCGCGCACAAAGCCTTCAAAGCTTCGAGTTGCATTTGAAGAGGATTCGAGAACAGGTTCCGATTCTTTCGCTTCACAAGGATTCAGGACAGAGACGATAAAAGTAAGTAGAAAAAATTTATAGAGCGATTTCATACAGGCAATATAGCAATATTAAACTCCTCAGATTTACGAAAACACAATCCAATTTAGAACCACATACAAAATCAAAAAAACGCCCCTGCGGTAAAG
>CAMKLO010000039.1 GCA_946413655.1 uncultured Fibrobacter sp.
GACTACTAAGCAGCACAGCTGCAAGTAGTCAAAGACATCGGAGTGGGGCATGACAATGAAAAAAGAAGCCCGATCAAGTCGGGCATGACAATGCTATGCAGAAACGTACTGGATGCTTCGCGGCTATTCGCCACTCAGCATGACGCATTATGCAACACCGCAATACAACGCAAACTTCATTATTGAATTAGAAACGAAGCTATGCGAAGTTTATAATTCAATAATGCGATCGTTCTGGAGAAGTTGCTCAAAAGTCTGGCGTTCGCGGATGACTTTGAGTTCGCCCTTGGTGAACATGACTTCGCCAGCGTAACGACGGCTGTTGTAGTTGCTGCTCATGGCGGCGCCGTAAGCACCCGCATCATGGAGAATCAACAAATCGCCGACCTTTGCCTTCGGAAGCTTGCGCGTCACGACAAAGCCGCCTTCTTCCTGCGTGAACACGTCACCGGATTCGCAAAGCGGGCCTGCCACGACAGCATCTACCGTTTCGTTGAGTTCGCGACCGTCACGGGCGATAATGGAAATGCCGTGGTAACTGCCGTAGAAGCTCGGGCGCACGAGATCGGTAAAGCCTGCATCCAAGAGGTAGAACAAATTATCGCCCTGTTTCTTGACCGCACGGATTTCGGCCATCAAGAATCCGCTTTCTGCAACAAGGTAACGGCCCGGTTCCACTTCGAGGTGGACTTCGTGACCGATGCTCTGCTGGATATTCTTGCGGGCCTTGTCCCAGAGGTCGTAATAAGCCTTCACGTCGATGCGGTTCGCCTTGTCTTCTTCGTGGTACGGAATCGGAAGACCGCCACCCGCGCTAATCGTGCGGAGGTGGGAACCCAGGCGGCGGCTAGCGTCGCACATGGCATCGCAAACCTTGGAAAGGTGTTCAAAATCGGAACCGGAACCGATGTGCATGTGCAAACCGGTAATCCACATGCCGTTGCTCTGCGCCAGCTTGATGCAGTCCTTGATCTGTTCGTGCCACACGCCGTGCTTGCTGAGCGGGCCACCCGTGTTGACCTTGCTCGAATGTCCGTGGCCAAAGCCTGGATTCACACGGAGCGTAAGTTCAGACTTCACGCCAAAATCGGCAAGCTGCTGAATCATGTCCGGCGAGCCTACGTTCACGTGAATATCGTACTTCTTCACGAGTTCAAGAGCGTCGCGGTCGAAGATATCTGCAGTATAGACAATTTCCGGGACCTTGCCCTTTTCTTGACCACCCTTGAAGCCTGCCTTGAGCGCACGCACGATTTCGCCAGCACTCACCGCATCCACGACGCAGCCAAGCTTTTTGATGAGCGCCACAATCGAGAGGTTCGGGCAAGCTTTCTGCGCAAAACGCACATTGTCAAAAACCTTCACGTCGCTCACAGCGCGTTCAATAGTCGCACGGTCATAGAGCCAAAGCGGAGTGCCGTATTCACTGGCCGCCTTCAAAAACACAGAATCAGGGATAGAATATTTCATACAGGGGCAAATTTAGAATTTAGACGAGAGACGAGAGACGAGAGACGAGAGAAAAGCACGCGAAGCGTGCCAATTTAGAAAGCACTTTTACACAAAATGAAAAACGCCGAGCGATTCGCCCGGCACGTTTGTTATAGACTTAGTGCAAGTCTGGCACCAACCGTTTTGTTGAACGGATCTATTTCAGGAACAATTTGAATCTTCATTTGCGAAGTCCTTCGGTATCTTTCTTTCCAAGCATTTTCACGATACTCTTCGGCCTTTTTCTGGTATTCTTCGGACATTCTCATTTTACGACGACCATTACCATCTCTAATTCCGTTGGTTGAGAAAATAACGATACCGGCAGTTGTTGCCCCTAAAGAAAGAGCCATCACACCTAGCCCCCCTAGTGACGTGGGATTTTTGTGATTTTTCATCACGGCCAAACAACCAAGGCCAACCAATGTTAAAACGCCACCCACAATCATTTGTCTAGAAGTGCCTTTTAACAAATTTTCTCCCTCTTTTTTGTAACGATCCGCCAACGCTTCGTAATACGCGGCACTATCTGCAAAAAAAGCACTGTCAGATTGATATGCAGGAAGCGCAACTTCCTGCTTCGATTCGGACACATATTCAGCCTGTGAATCGGGTTCTGCAAAACACATACCCCCAAGAACAAACAAAACCAAAAGAATAATTTGTTTCATATCATCAATATATAATTATTTTGTCTTCTGGTTATTGGTCATTGGTTATTGGTCAAAAGCCATTAATTATTAGTAGCTAATGACTATTAGAAAAAACCCCGGGTCTTTCGACTCGGGGCTTTTCAGCGGGAAGAGCGAGATTCGAACTCGCGATAGGATTAAGTCCTATACGTCCTTAGCAGGGACGCGCCTTCGGCCAGCTCGGCCATCTTCCCATCTTGGGGACACTAATTTTAACAAAATTTCAGTTTTTTTTCAAGGGGTAACGGGCAAAATCAATGTTTTTCCATGTAAATAAGCCTATTTTTTACATGACAGAGGCTTTGCCGTAGGACAATCCCCCAAAACTTTTATATCTTGTAAGTCGTTCACAGTTAGCAATTTACGAAAGCATGCATAAGTTCGTCAAAATTATTGTCGCCATCTTTCTCGTAGCCCTTATCTGCTACATTCCCTTCTATATCGTCGTATTCAAGATTCTCCCGGAACGCGACCCGGACAATCTGTTCAACCGCGCCAACATCTTACAAGTACTCTCCGGCGAAACACGCGTTTTCTACGAAGACGGCGAAAACCTGCTGGGTGCATTCTTCGATGCGAACCACCGCGTCTATGTCCCTTACGGCGATATCCCGGTCAACCTGATCAACGCCCTTATCGCGGCCGAAGACTCCCGTTACTGGACCCACAACGGCTACAACCTCAAAGGCTTCATGCGCGCCATGTTCAATAACCTAAAGGCAGGCCATGTCATCCAGGGAGGTTCCTCGCTCACGCAACAAGCGGTCAAGAACATTTTCGGCCGCGAAGAACGCAGCGTCAAGGAAAAACTCAAAGAATTCTTGAACGCACTCCGCATGGAAAAGCATTTTTCCAAGGAAGACATTTTGGAATTCTACCTGAACCAGTTCCACGTCTCGGGCACGGGCAAGGGTGTCGCCATCGCGGCGCAGTACTTCTTCAACAAAGAACTCAAGGACCTGACGCTTGCCGAATGCGCCTTCATCGCGGGCTCCGTCAAAGGGCCGTTCAACTACGACCCGTTCATCCAACGTACCGAAGAGCGCAGGTTAAAGGCGCTTGAACGCGGCGAAACGAGACTTAAGTACGTGCTCGGACGCATGGTCGAAGAGGGCTACATCGAGCAATCCGAAATGGACTCCGCTCTCGCAAAGCCGTTGGAATTCAACCACGGCAATTTCCGCTTCACGATGAGCACGACGCTCGAACGCTTGGAAGAACGCCTCGACAGCGACTTCTTCCACGACCTTTTCCAGAAGGAAGGCATCGAGGACTGGCGCAAGGCGCAGCTCGAAATCACGACAACGTTGAACGCCAAGTCGCAGGATGCTGCCAAGCGCGCTTTGCAGACAAACATCAGCAACTTGCAGTTGCAACTGGGAGGTTTTGTGCTCCCCAAGGCGCAGTTCGCGAACAGGGCCCGCAACGCACGCAAGGGCGACTACCTCTACGGTGCCGTGGATAGCGTATTCTTCGACACGACCGGCAGGCTGCAATCGCTCAAGCTGAACTTCGGACAACTGAAAGGCATCGTCACGGAACAGGCCGTCAACGACTTTGCCAAGCTCGCCGGTGGCGACGTGAACAAGATTCTCGCGACACAGCTCAAGCCGGGAGCAATCCTCCTCGTGAGCATCATCGACGAAACGCCCATCGACGGTTACGCCCCGTGCAAAATCGAAACGGAACCGGTACTGCAAGGCGCTCTGGTCGCCATCCAGAACGGCAAGGTGCTCGCAAGCCAAGGCGGCTTCCACAACACCGGATTTGACCGTAGCTTCAAGGCACTCCGCCAGCTCGGCTCCAGCTGGAAGCCTCTCCTTTACGCGCTCGCTTTGCAATACCACTGGAACTACCTCGACAATCTCGAAAACGAATTCAACGTTTTCCAGTACGGGAACCAGTTCTACTTCCCGCGCCCGGACCACAAGAACAAAGGCGACATCGTAAGTATCGCCTGGGCAGCGACACGTTCCGAAAACATCGCGAGCATTTGGCTCTTGGAACATCTTTTGGACAAGCTTTCAGACAAGGAATTCGAGGAAGTCGCCCGCAAGAACGGATTCGCACGTGAACCCGGCGAAGAACGAATCCGTTTCGTCGAACGTTTGCGCGACAAGTTCGGGCTCATGATGAAAGACGAGACCAAGCGTGAAATCGAATTCACGAAGGCTCGTGACGCACTCGTACAGCGCTACATGAACGATGGCAAGGAGCTCCGCGCAAACGCCGTGCAGAACCTCCGTTACGGGACGTTCAACGACATCGGCATAAAACAAGCGAAGAGAGACCCGAAACTCACCAAATACATAAACCACAACTTCAAGCGTTATTCCGAAATTTGGCGTGCCCGTGAAATCCAGGAACTTGACCCGGACGAATCCGCAAAGCTACAGCCGCTCGACTCCGTACAGCTTATAGAAAACTTCACGCTCGCCGATTTCAAGCGCTTGAACGCAATGATTGAACCGATCGACAGCGATGCGGACTACTTCACCATGGAACATCTGCGTTACTGGCCGGATTACCGCCGTGCGCTCGCCATGGCGGACTACGCCAGGTTTGCAAAGGAAATCGGCATCCGCCAAAAATTGCAGAAAGTGTTCAGCATGCCGCTCGGCGTGAACGACATTACGATTGCCGAAATCAGCACTGCCTACCAGACAATCCTCACGGGCAAAGTTTTCAAGTGCAAGGACGCCGATTGGACAGAACCCTGCTTTATCAAGGAAATCAGGAACCGCGACGGGCGCGTTATCTTTAGGAACAAGATGGAATCGAAGACCGTGCTCGACGATACCGTGACGACGCAGATGGGCGTGATGTTGCGTTCCGTGTTTACGAACGGAACGGCACATAGCCAGGTTTCGGCCCTCAGCGTCTATAGCCCCGACAAGAAATCAAAGCTCCGTTACCCTGTCATGGGCAAGACGGGTACAACAAACGATTACAAGAACGTGGCCTTCTTGGGTGCGCTCCCGATGTACGTCAAGGAAAAGAACGGCGTTGCATTGGATTCCGTTATCGCAATCGGAAGCTACGTGGGCTTTGACGACAACAAGCCTTTGAAATCGGGACGCACACGTATTGCAGGCGCTTCGGGCGGTCTTCCGCAATGGGCGACTTTCGCCAAAGAAGAAATTGACATTCTCGGGCTCCCGAACCAAATCGACTTCCTCGACATTTCGATGCTAGCCACCGGCGAAGTGCCACTGATGCTGACAAACGAACGTGGCGAATTGACCGTCGATCCGATGACAGGTGCCGCCCTCGTGAACGGCGAAAAAGGCCGCCCATTGCCGTGGCTCGACGTGCCGGGATTCACGCCGCCGCAAGTCCAGAAGCTTGCCGCCGAAACGATTGCCAAATCGGGAATTGTCGTGAGCTTGCCGATGCCGAACGCCCCGCAAACCGGAACGCAGCCGGTATCCGCACAACAGGCAAGCGCGCAGACAACGCAACAGCAGGCCATCCCAGCTGATGCAAGGCCTGTCTCGGAAGTCATGAAGGCAGACTCCGCAAAACGCGCCGCAGAAGCCTCTACCGCGACACTGCCCAAGCAGACCGCTGCAGGAACGCAGGCAGGCACAACACCGGTCGCACAATCCGGAACCGCACAGGGAACCGCCACGCCGACCACGCAACCGGCAACAGTGCAACCGCCGAAACCACAGCCGCCCAAGCCGCAAGCAGCCATGCCTCAAGACGACGACTGGGATTTGCCTGAAAACTTCAACAGCAAGAACGCATTCGTGCCTATCGAAGCCGACGCGGATTAGGGCCGGCTTCGCCGCTGTTACTAGAACATAGGCCGCTACACATTCCGTCGCTGAGTCCGAAGAACGAAGCATCTAGTCATTCCCAGACTGAAAAAGCCCTGGGTACTATACGAACGTTCAGGATGAAGTTTTCCAAGTTCTTAACTTAAAATTGCTATTTTATTTACGATAAAAAAAACGGAGCGATTCATGTTTAAATCAAAGGTTTTCGTTCAGGCAGCAACATTCACCGCAGCATTTTCACTTACCGCATGTATCGGAACCCAACAGTGCCCGTCCCCAGACGTTAGCCCCGCAGAAAAAACGCAGCCCTCGTTCACAAAAATCATCGGGCAAGACACCGTTCAATCCGCAGAAACGCAGACCGGCACGCACACCGAAATGCAAGTCGTCACTGGCGACAGCGCTACACAGATTCTCGACCAGTTCCATTTAACGACACCGGACCAGACGCCGACAATTCTCGTACAAACTAGAGTCGATACGGTCATGATGATGTTGCCGCCTTGCGACAAGACGCATTTTTCGCATTGCACGCTCGAAACGACGATGGATCCGTACAAGGCATTCCCGGCGCTCGCCAATTACGTATTCAACTACGCCGATACACTCAGCAGAGCGGGACAAACCGATTCTGCTTCTGTCATCCTGAACAGTTTTTCAGCGATGGAACCGATGTGGAAAGAATGGCAGGCTTATTCGGATACGTTGCGTTCCGATTTCGGTAAACGTCGCGAGGAAAAGGCAAAAGAATTCGAATCCATGGCACTCCAGATTCAGAACATGAACCGTGTGCAGGCCTCATACAGCATGGTCGCTGAAACCGCCGACAGCCTGATTTCGCAACTTGCTCCGGGCGATTCGCTCGCCAACTGGGCCAAAGATCAAAAGAAGATTGCTTATACGAACACGCTAAAAAAAGCGCAAAAGGAATTTGACGGAATCAAAACACTCGCCGACGAAAAGGCGCAATTTGCCGAAGCCCGCAAGCAGACCGAAGAGTTCCGCATGCGTTACCGTGATTTCGAAGACACGCTCCACGTACAAGCGTTCCTTGCCCATGTCGATGAGCTAGAAAAGGCAACCGATTCCGAGACCGCCAAAATGTGGGAAAAGAATGACCCCGCGGCAGCACTCGCCAAAGCCGACACGCTTATCGCCACAGAAAAATTCGAAAAGGCAAAGGACTTGCTGAACAAACTCAAGTCCAGCAAGCTCCGCAAAGAAGCGACCGAAAAATATATCGTCCTCGCCGATGCTTACTGCAACAAGCAGCGCAAAACAACATCGCAGCTCTTTGCCAAGTCGCAAAAGCAGACCGACGAAGTGAAGAAAAAGAAATTGCTGAACGACGCCATGGCCCCGCTTGACAAGTGCCTCACGGAATTCCCCGAGACCACGCAGCGCGAAAAAGTCGAAAACAACAAAAAGTTCATCGAGAAGGAACTCGCCAAGTGACAGACTGGTGGAGTTACGCCCAGTACCCAGCATTCTTTATTCTGGGGGCAATCGTAAGCCTCATCAACAGCATCGCAGGCGGCGGTTCCACGCTTAGCCTCCCCATCATGATTTTTCTCGGGCTCCCAGCGACTGTCGCAAACGGCACGAACCGCATCGGACTTATCATCGGGAATTTCAGCAGTGCGTTCAACCTTGCACGGCACGGCTACCTAAACAAAAAAATCTTTTTGCAATTGCTCCTGCCTACATTTTTCGGAGCCCTCGTCGGCGCATGCTTCTTGGTTCGCATTGGGGACAAACTATTCCAGGCCATTCTCGCCGTCGTCATCTGCCTTGTGGTCGTCATGAGCAACTTGCGTAAGGACATTCTCGGCAAGCCTCCCGCAGCCCCACCCGAAAAGCTCACGCTTAAAGGGGCTCTCGGATTCTTCGGCATCGCCATTTACGGTTGCATCGTGCAAGTCGGCGTCGGGTTCGTACAAATTTTCGGGCTCACGCGATACACCGGGCTTGACCCGATTCACGTGAACGCCCTCAAGAACGCGCTCACCAACGTATTTTTGCTTGTAAGCACGATCGCACTCGGCATGGCGGGCAAAATCAACTGGCCAATCGCTATTGTCATGGCGGCAGGAGCCTGGCTTGGCGGCTACCTCGGCAGTTTCACGCAGCGCAAGAAGGGTAACAAGTTCATCCAGCGCTTCATTAGCGTCTGCAGCATCGGCATGGCCATAGCCCTCGTCATAGACCTGATGATGAAGTAGCGTCAAAAAGCTCAAATGCAAACTTATAATTTACCAAATCTACCCTAAAAGCACCACATTTGGTAAATTATAGCGTTCCCGTTACGACAAAAAATCGCAATATCGTTTAAGTCCATTGATAACTGTAGAGTGCCGTTCTTGGCCGATTTTTGCATATTTACCGCTTCCGTCATAATCGCGCACTAATTTTTGAACCATCTCCTTAGACGCGTTCCATATATCGATATCGTTTCCGATATCTTGCTGGTGTTCTTGAATGCGCTCAACGGCACTGGCATATCCATCAGCCGCGTTAAAGGTATAGCTATGCAAAACAAGCCAATTTTTAAATTCAGCCACGCACGCATGAGGCGGGCGCCGTGATGACTGTATCGTAGTCACCGCCAACTGATTGCGTTCACTATAGGCTTTTTCAAATTCATCTATCGAAAAATGCCTTTCATCTACAAAATATTTCTTTAACAGTTCCTTTACCAATCCACAGCTTATCTCGTTTTTTATCTTCGCAACGTTGTTATCAAAATCATTGTCATTTGGTTCCGACAAGTTCCGCTCTTCATTTTTCCTTGCAATCCATTCTTTAATTTGTGCTTCGTCAAAATTTTGAGCATTAAAGAATTCTACAAAATCGGTTCCATCTAAATTATTTTGTTCAAACTGAATTTCAGCATAAGGGTACTCACTGCTATCCAATCCGCACTGGCAGTCATAAACATATAGTTTATCACAAACAAGAATCCCCATAGACAACTGGTCCATCTGTTTAAAATACGAAAATAACTGTTCGCGACCAGCGCTCAATTCAAACGGGCACAATACTACAATACAATTTTCTCTGCCGTCTTTGCAAAGAACGACATTCGCAATTCCATCTGTCGAATCATTTTCTGTTCCGCGTTCAGAAACGATGCATTCCTCATCATATCCGAGATAATCAGGTAAAATGACTGACTCCCACATCGTTTGGACGACATCTTCTTTTTTCCCAAAAAGGGCATTTTGTTTTTTGACTATTTTATTCCAAACGTCTTGAAAATCCATAAATCGACCCGTTTTCAATATATCAATGGAAATATATAAAAAACATGAGGAAATACGAAAAAGCTTCACGAACTAGCCCTGTTTACAGCAGTACTATTGGTGATGACGCAAACCACTCGTCCGCGAAGTCCAGCAAGAGCTTTGCCAAGACAGCTTTTCCAAATCGCTAACTCACAATGTTGCGGGAACGTTCAACAAGTTGCCTTAAACTAATAGCATTCCTTTTTTCCTGTTCCGTTTTCAAATCCGACATGATTTGAGCAAAGTAATTCGCCTTTTCTCCCTTCCCCGCCAAGAAAGCCTCTTCGTAACATCTTTTGACAATGGCAATCACTTCTGGATTAAAGCCCGGCGTAATCCCGAACTTTTTGCAAGACCCTGTCATGGCTTCATCACTAACGCTTTTATAGTCAAAGTCCACACCCTTCGCAAGCATCATCATGTCATTCAATATTTCACACAACACATCATGCGATGATGAAAAACGCGCCCGCAAAAAACTGCAATACACAGCTTCTTTAAGCAAACCCTTATAAATAAAATAATCGCGCAAAGAACGGAAACAATGGACCAAATCCGTCGAAAGGTACGCAAACTTCATGGCAGAAATTGTCTCTTTTAACGAATCCTCCCAACGTTCCGCCGCACCACAAAACAACGCCAACATAACCCGACACTTCGCAGACGCCGGATTCCACCGCACCGCCTCGGTCGCAGCCTTCAACGCACTGGAATTGTCTCCCGAATCCAAAAGCACAAGAGCATATTGGCGATAAATCCAGTCCATCGGACAAACTTCGCTGATATTTTTCACCTGACGATTTGAAGACGTTTGGCAAAACTGATGATAAAGTATCTTCTCCATTCTATCCGAAATAGAAACATAGGCAACAGCATCGTTCGATACAAACGGCTGATCCTTAAGTGCCGCCATCAAAGGTTCAATAATCTTCAACGATTTTTTATAATCTTCGTGTTTACGCGCATCAAGCGACAAGTCCAAAATTTCCATAACACCATTCAAACCGCCAACATCATCGAGCTTCTTGCTCATAATGGCGGACTTGATTTTGAACAAGTCTTCTATATTCTTTGCGTCTTCTACAGATAGCATAACGGCCTTTAAAAAAATTCAATAATAAAATACTCATTTTTGAATCGAAAGATAGCCTCCACCATCACAAACGCCCAATTAAGGCCACTCCAACTCAAAAATTCGGCAGACGCTCGCCCCCTTGACCGATACTTTTAGAAAAAGCATATTATCACTGTATTCATAGTCCCATACATGGGCAAGGAGACGTAAGTGTGCCTACATCAAGCATTACACATAATTTTGTGATAAGTCCTGAAGGCTCAAAGCGTTTTGCAGAGTCTTTGGAACACGCAGAAGAGCTTGCATCTATACCAAGACCTCATTTTAATGGGCGTATATTGACTGACACGTCGGAAATCTTGGCATTTTTAGCCAAGAACCGACCGAATGGAAAATAGACGTTTCACTTTTCCTGAATTTTTTTCGTATAAACTCCCTTCTTCGTACCATTGCATTCGCGGGATTTCGCTTTCTCTTTGCGAATTCTTGAGGTTCGTTCCTTGAGAGTTTCACCGAGGCCTGCGAGCAATTCCGATTCAAGCGTCTCGTTGCCGACAGCGAGGAGTTCTTTTTGCGGACGCTTGAGTTTTTTGATGCGGGCTTCTAGTCGGAGGGCTTGCTTATAATCCGTGAGTTCGAACGTGCGCAATACACATTCCGGCGGAAACGCCTTGGTAAATTTCGCGCCTCGCCCACTGCAATGTTCCTCATAGCGGGCTTGCACATCAACGGCGTAGCCTGTGTAAATGCGGTTGCCCTTGCAACGGAGCATATAGACGAAGTGCGGCATATTAGACGAGAGAACGGATCTACGATCCTACAGACGAAAGAAATATAGTTAAGGGAATAGTATCTGCAATTTGAACTGTGTAAGGCGATGCCGGCTCGGAGGCCGGCATGACATCTCTACAAGAAATAATGGTTCCCCTACGCTTCGCTTCGAGGATGACGGGCTCCAGGATGACTATGCAAAAAAAACTCTGCTTCCTACTGCTTATGCTCTTTCGACACGATGCTCATGTAGATGGTGCCAAGTATTGCGGCACTAAAGCTTCCGAGCAGAATGCCAAGCTTTGCGGAATCCTTGTTCGCACCGTCTTCAAAAGCAAGACCAGCGACAAAGAGAGCCATCGTAAATCCGATACCGGCAAGCATGCCGCCGCCCCACAAAACCTTCCAGGAGTAGCTCGGCTTCTTGGAAACGCCAATCTTTACGGACAAGAGGCTGAAGAGGAAAATGCCAATCGGCTTACCGAAAATGAGGGCGAGCGCCACGGCGCCAAGCACAGGAACATCCAGACCACCGAGCTTGATTTCGACACCGGCATTCGCAAGCGCAAAAATCGGCATGATACCAAAGTTCACCCAAGGCACAAGCATCTTGTACAGGCGTTCCTGCAACGAAACACTTTCGCTTGCCCCGCGCTTGAGCATCGTAAACACTTCGTACTGTTCATTGCGGTCTTTCGTCTCGCCCGAAAGCACGTTGCCTACACCACTTGCGAACTGGGCCACCACGCCTTTCGCCACCACGGCCTTAGCAGGCACAGAGAGGCCAAGGAGCACGCCCGCAATCGTCGGGTGCACACCGGACTTGACAAAGAACGCCCACACGGCAATACCCGTGAAATGCAGCAACAGCATATTGCGCACGCCAATGCGGAAGAAAACATTGAACAAGGCGAGGAGCACAAAGGCCATACCAAGAGCGCTAAAGTTGATACCGTCGCCGCTCGGGTAGCCAATCGCAATCACGAGAATCGCACCGATATCGTCTGCAATCGCCAAGGTCAAAATCATCACGCGGAGCGCATGCGGCACCTTCTTGCCGAGAATCGCCATGCAGCCGACCACGAACGCGATATCCGTCGCCGTAGGGATTCCCCAGCCGTGCGACGTTCCCGGAGGGCAAAGCGCCAAGTAAATCAAAGCGGGGAACAGCATACCGCCCGCCGCGGCGATAATCGGGAGGCTCGCCGCCTTCGGGTCGTGGAGTTCGCCATAGGTCATTTCGCCTTTGACTTCGAGCCCGATGTTGAAGAAGAATATCGTCATCAGCGCATCGTTGATGAACCAGTGCAAATCGCCTGTCCCCACCCAGCTGCCAATCGTCACTACGAACGGCAAATGCCAAAAGTGCTCATAGGATTCAGGAGAGAGGTTCGCCCAGATGAGGGCCGCAAGCGTCATAATGATAAGCACTATGCCGCCCGTCGTCTCCACCTTCATCAGGCGTTCAATCGGGGTGATAATCTTACGTACCGGGGTTTCCGGAAACATGTCTTCAATTTTATCGCTGCTAGTTACTCGTGCTGACATATGCAATTCAATATAGATAAGTTTTCAAAAAAAAATGCCGACGTCATCATTTTTTACACGTAATTATGATAAACATAAAATAGCGGATTAACAACCGTTCCCGGCACAAGGCCGGGATGACAAAACCGAGGCTGGAATGACAATACCAAGGCAGGAATGACAAATTCAAGGCAGGAATGGCAATACGGCGCAAATTACAAGAACAGCGAGAGTACTTCTTTCAGTTTCTCGATGCTGACCGGTTTTGCGATATGCTCGTTCATACCGGCCTCAAAGGAGGCCTTGCGGTCTTCGTCAAAGGCGTTCGCGGTCATCGCGACAATGGGGATTCCAGCAACGTCCTTGTTAGCAAGAGCGCGGATCCGCTTTGTTGCCTCGTAACCGTCCATCACAGGCATGCGGATATCCATCAGAACGAGATCAAACGGACGCGATTCTGCCTCCGACAACGTCTTCACAGCGATATCGCCATCTTCCACGGCGGTCACGATAAAGCCATTGTCTTGGAGAATTTCCGTCGTAATTTCGCGGTTGAGGATATTGTCTTCGACCAAAAGGATTTTCTTCCCAGCAAAACGGGAATCTTCCAACGTCTTAGGCGGCTCGGACTTTTCGCGTTCTTCCTTCGAATGCACCAACTTGAATTCAAAATTCATGACGACTTCGGTACCGACGTTCTCGCGGCTTGCAATTTCAATCTGGCCGCCCATCATTTCCACAGAGTTCTTCGTGATGGCAAGTCCAAGTCCCATGCCGCGGTTGTCACCCGACGCAGTCGATTCCTTCGCAAACGGTTCATAAACCGTCTTGAGGAATTCTTCACTCATGCCGATACCGTTATCCTTTATACGGAATTCATATGCCGCATAACTCGATTTCGACAGAGGCGTTTCCTTGACGCTCATCAAAACAGAACCGCCTTCCTTTGTAAACTTGACGGAGTTCGAAAGGATTTTCATCAAGGCTTGTTTTAGGCAATCGCGGTCACAGACAACTTCTTCGTCCTTGATATCGGCATAATCGATTTCGAACTTGAGGCTCTTGGCTTGCAAATCCGGGCGAACTTCGCGTTCAATTTCATGGATGATTTCAAACAAGTGCGTCGGCGTTTCGTGGACATCCACTTTTCCCGATTCAATGCGGCTCATGTCAAGAATGTCGTTGATAATCGAGAGCAAACGGCTAGAGCTTTGGTCTATTCGAACAAGGCAACTCCTAAGACGTTCTCGATTATCCAAATGCGACAAGCCCAGAGACGTAAGGCCGATAATGGCATTCAGCGGTGTGCGGATTTCATGGCTCATGCCATTGAGGAATTCCTTCTTCGCATAGTTTGCCGCCTGCGCCGCCGATAGAGCCTGTTTCAACGCATCTGCCTGCGTTTCAAGCTGTTCCTTTTGTTCGAGCTGCAAACGGGTCGATTCATCGACACTGATGAAGCCGGCCACAATCTTCTTTTGCGTATCGGTCGATTTACCCGCCATGACAAACTTGAGCTGCCAGTACTCCACAGCCCCGTTAATAATCATCCTGTAGTTGACGTAGTACGCGTTTTTCACGGACAACTGATCCATGACCACGTCGCGCTTTGTCATTTCCATAAACTTCTTACGGTCGTCAGGATGCACAAGCGTGTTGCCAATCAGCCTCAGACGGTCAGCAAAATTCCCAACCTTCCGCCAATTCGGATTATCCGCCCAATTGTTCTTCTTGACATAGTAGAGGTGGTCTTCCTTCGTGGACGGATTGATAAAACTCACCAACGAAAATTCCTCAGATAGCCCGTTAATGACAGACAACCTTTCTCGTTCCGCCTCGATAGCGACCTTTTCGTCGTTCACATCTTCTACGCCGATAATCACGTAGCCCTGCCCCTTCGCATCGGCAAAGCCTATCAGCGTGTGGCGAATCCAGACCCAGTTGCCGTTGATAAAGCAGCGCATATCGACAACACGTCTCGACTCGGAATTGCCCATTATTTCGAGGAATGCGTCCTTGTTGAACACGCTATGGCAAAGTTCCAAATCATCCTTGTGGATTTTTGTCAATTCGTCATCGTTCATGATGTCGTATATGGAGGCGTTCAAATCAAAGCGGTTCGTGATTTCCTTGTACAAGTCGTTTCTGGAACTGGAATATGCGACATACGAACCGGACTCCGGATTCACATAGTAAATATTGATAAAGTTCTTGGAAAGAAGCCCAAGGAGTTTCATCTGCATGTATCGTACTTTTCCGACATCGTCTAGTGCGGACCGTTCAGATTCAGCGGCAAAGCACCGAATCGCCACACGTCGCAAAAGAACAAAGTAAGCGACAAAAAACAGGAACACGCCTATTCCAAAACAAATTAATATAGTACGAATCTTGCG
Organism: uncultured Fibrobacter sp.; assembly: GCA_946413655.1. Classification (GTDB taxonomy): domain Bacteria; phylum Fibrobacterota; class Fibrobacteria; order Fibrobacterales; family Fibrobacteraceae; genus Fibrobacter. Next base: position 15,016 of record CAMKLO010000039.1, read on the forward strand.
GGTATCGCTCATCACATACGTGGCAGGAGACGTAACCACAATACTCCAGTTATCCACTTCCATCGGGCTATAGTAAACGCAATTTGTTTCTTCCCAGTAATTCTCTATGCAAGTTTTCCCTTCTTTACCAGCAAGGATACTATCGACAACAGAAGAGAATGTACCGTCTTCGTTATCCTTTTCACTCTTGAAATCGAAAATACTCTTCAACGAATCATGTTCCGTATCCGCAACAAACCGGCCATCCTCGCGGTTGACCACATAAACAAACATCTTGCGGTCATATTCCTTTTCCGTACGCAGATACTGGTGAATAAGCCCTAGGTTATAACTCCAAAATACAACGGCAACCGTTTTGCCCTGGTTTTTTACAGGAACAAAATGGTACAGGATTTTTTCATCCGGGTTGTCGCTTTCAAGATGAACCGCCACATGCGAGCCTGACGAAGCCTCCTTCTTGTAAGAAAGTCCCATCGTGGAAGCCTGCGCAACAGAACCGTCCGGCATGATTACCGTATCGCCCGGCAACAGGATATTTATTTTCAGATCCTGCAAAAAGGAACGCATCTCGTCCAGTTTCGGTCGCAAGCTATCAACCGAATAATCCGTTCGGTTTTCCAAGTTGTTCGCCACAAACTGGAGCGTTCCACCGTAATGCAAATTGTTCATTATAAACTGATGCGATACGACCCTGGCATATTCTTGAAGTTTGTTAAAGCATCCGTTCTCGACAATCTTTAGAATTTTTTGGCAAGAAAACAAAAATGCCAAAGCGGCAACGACAACAAGGACCACCGCAAAAATAAAGTGATCCCGGTGCATCACTTTTGCATTTTGGACACCTTCAATATTTTTAATCATTCATCCATCACTGTTTAAGGAATCTAGCCAAAATATACTTCATTTTTTCGAAGTCAATAGGCTTGGCGATATGTTCGTCCATACCGGCGTCAAAAGCTGCTTTGCGGTCTTCTTCAAAAGCATTTGCCGTCATCGCGACAATCGGAATCGAGGACTGGAACTTTTTGCCAAGGGCGCGAATTTTACGCGTTGCGGTATAACCATCCATTACAGGCATCTGCACATCCATGAGAATAAGATTGTACTGCCCCTCTTTGGAATTTTTCACCATCTCCACAGCTTCCTGACCATTTTCAGCCAAGAACACTTCCAATCCGTTATCGACAAAGATGTCCTGGGCAATATCGCGATTCATCTTGTTATCTTCGACAATCAGAATCTTCCGGCCTGTAAAATCGAATTCGTCAACAGGCGCAGGCACATTACCATTAACTTTATCATGCAACTTGAAGTCTATATCAAGGACAACCTCTGTTCCCTTGTTCTCTTCACTGAACGTATCGATATGCCCACCCATCATTTCGACGATGCTCTTGGTGATGGACATGCCAAGTCCCGTTCCCTGAATTCCGCTTACCGTTGTCGAATTCGCCCTTGTAAAAGGCTCGTAAATCATCTTGAGAAATTCCGCATTCATGCCCATGCCGTTATCACGGATGCGAAACTCGAACAAAGCGGAATCCGGCCGCAGCGATTTCTTTTCGATGACCTGCATGACAATGGAGCCGCCGTTCTGCGTATATTTGATAGCATTCGAAAGTACGTTGAGCAGAACCTGATTCAGCCGCAGTTTGTCGCACATGATTTTCGTATTGCGAACAGACTCCATGTCCACCTTGAAAGAGAGATTCTTCGCATCTATATCGGCTTGGGCAATATCCGTGAGCGTCTTAACAATTTCGGACAAATCTTCGGCGCTTTCCGAAAGGAACATCTTGCCCGATTCAATACGGCTCATGTCCAGAACATCGTTGATAAGCGAAAGCAGATGGTTCGAGCTCTGTTCCAGTTTTTTCAAATAATCCATCACCAGTTCTTTATTGTCTATATGCGACATGGCCAGTTCCGTGAAGCCCACAATCGCATTCATCGGCGTGCGGATATCATGACTCATGTTCGAGAGGAACGTGGTCTTCGCACGGTTGGACGATTGCGCCATCGAAAGCGCATCTTGCAGCATCGTCTGGTGCATTCGGGCCATGCGAATTTGTTCGTCCTTGTCGGCAAAACCGACAACAAACGCCTTCTTGCTCTTATCGACCGCGACAATCTTGCATTCGCAAAAATGATCGACGCTATTTATAAATTCAAAACTGGCAACACCGCTCTTCTGGAAAAGCGACTTGATGTTCTTGACATCAAACCTTGGGCGCATCTCCTCGACGCTTTTCGGAGAAATAATCTTCTCGGTAAAGAACTGGACCGCCTCTGCGTAAGTCAGGCAATCCAAATCCTGGCAAAGCGACTTTTTAAAACGGCTATGCAGCTTGTGCACCGTCACCTGGTCGGCTTCCAAGTCGCAATAGAAGATGCACGAGTAATCCGACGCCAAAAGAGCCGTTATGGCCGCATCTTCGTCCATGCGCTTTCTGCGGTTGATTTCGTTTTCGACGAAACCCGCCACCAGTTTCAGCACGGCAAAACTCTTCTGCGATTCCTTCGGGTTGTCCAGAACCACAAAGCCGTAGCGGTGCTTGTTCGATACGATGGTAGAGACGCTGATACAAGTCACATCGCTAACCGGCATCAGGCTATAAAGCCGCGCCCAGACGCCCGATTCGTCATTTTGCGAATCCAGGTAGACCGCATCCCTCTCGCCGACAGATTCCAGCCACGGGTTGATAACCTCGAACGGAAGGTGCTGAAGTTCCGCCTTTTCCGACTTCACCCCTTTTCGGCACCACTCGTACGTACTGCGGAGATATTCCCTGTCCTTGTCGGATTCCAGAATGTAGGCCCTGTCCGCATTGTAGAACGAAGCCAACTTCGAAAGCAGTTCCTCAATGGCGTCCTTGGAACGCTTTTCCGTATAGAGGACATCGATACAGTCCTTGATGGCGGCAGCCTGTTTCTGTTGCTCCGAGATGTTGTACACAACCATCATCGCCTGGTATTCGTCCAATATCTCATTTTTAGAGATGTAGCAGACAAAACGGCTATAATGCCAGCCGATATGCGTCGAATGGGACCTGCACGTGTATTCAGGAATGGAATCGCCCTTTTGGAACCGCTCAATAAGCGACTTGGCCGAAAGGTGTTGAACAAACGAATCCCTGTATTCCGGGTCTAACGCATTCTCCGCAATACTCTCCAAAACCGCATCGTACGACGGGAACGCCGGACCGAAGGAATCGCTGATGTCGATGGACTTGCCCTCGATAATCTGGATAAATGGCCGATAGACCTTGCCCTCGGAAAGATTCACCTTGAAATAGCTGTAGGCCTTGTCGAGAATCGCCTTGCCGTACAGTTTTTCGTTCAGGGCGCTCTGGAGGATTTCGCGCTTGGCATCCAGACCCATCGCCTTGATTTCTTTACGCAGTTTCTCTTCGGCCGTCTTCTGGATAAGTACAAGTTCTGTAATATCGCGGTGCCAGCCCTTGAGCCGCACCCCATTCTTGTATTCGTAATCGCGGGTTCCCCCGCAGCGGACAAAACGGACACGACCATCGGGCGAATGCCAAGGATACTGGATTTCGGCTTTGCCGCCGGCGCTCATCTTATCGACATACGCCTTGACTTCCGCAAAGTGCTCGGGATCGATGTTGTCAAACCAGGCGTGGAAAACATCTTCGCAAGGCGTCCCTGCCGGAAGCCCCAGCAGTTCAAGCATCGTTTCGTCGGCATACATCCTCGGTGCACGGCCTTCGTCAATTTCTACAGACCAAAGGCCGATCCCAATCAAGTCCAGAACATCTGTCGCCAATGAAATCGTTTTTTCCGCCGCCATAGCAAAACCCATTCTTCTCTACATAAAAATAATTCGTTTTATCAACAATAATTCATACTAACGTTTTTTTACAACAAATCCCGGACATCGCAGGACGTCCGGGATCCATTTCCATATACAGCCAAGATTAGAAGAATGCAGGCGGCCAACGCGGGTTCTTGGAGGACATATCGATCTTGTAGAAGTCCTTCTCGAAACGTCCGTCATCGAGGCCGTACATCTGCATCACGTGGCGGGCAATCCACTTGCCGAGCTTCATCACGGTGAGCTTCTTGCGGAGGCGGCCTTGGCAGTCGCGGTTCATGATGTCCGGGAGGGTCGAAGTCGTGAGGATTTCGTCGATAGCCGGGCTGTTGAGCTTTTCGCGGGCCTCGGGGCTCGTGTGGAAGTGCGTCACGCCGAAGCACACGCGGTTCGGGTTGCCCTTCTTGATGTGTTCGCAGCACTGCACGATCGTCGTACCCGTACGCACCATGTCGTCGAACACGATCACGTCCTTGCCCTGGATTTCCTCGATGCTGATATCGGAGAGTTCCGGGTTGAACGTCATGCTGATTTCGCGTTCGCCCGTACGGACCTTGTCCATCACCACGCGCTTGCATTCCGGGAGCTGGAGAGCATCGTACACAGCGTTCATGAACGGACGTGCGCCCTTGTCCGGAGAGACGATGACCAAGTTGTTGCCGTCCTTACCCGTCTGAACAAAGTTGCTGTTCTTGATGTAGTGGGCATAGACGTCGGTCGGAATCAAGTTGTGGAAGTGACCTTCGAAAATTTCGTTGAAGAGGTTCTGCACCTTGATGCTGTGGTTGTGGACTGTCACCACGGCATCGACACCGGACTTCTTGAGGAGTTCGGCATAGAGGAGGCTCGTGAAGGCCTGGCCGTCGAACTTCTTGAGGTCGATATCCGGGCGGTCCTTTTCGAGTTCGCCGATGCGGTGCGGGCCGCGGTCCTGGGCGCTATAGAAAAGGTCCGGTTCCACGAGCACGACCTGTTCGGCACCGTTATCCTTCGCGGCGCGGGCCAAAATGCAGTTACGCATGGCGTAGTCGTTACGGCTACGTTCATGGTTCGAAACCGAGCAAATCAAAACGATCTTGCCTTCGAGGCGGCGGCCGATATGTTCCATATCGTCCACGTCCAGCCCGTAACGGGGGCAGAATTCGGAGTTGGCGAAAGTCTTCAGGGAGACCACGTCGGAGATATCTTCACGGAGGCCGATGTACTGCGCCATGTCGATGGCAAACGGATCATCGGTAAAGTTACCGGTCACGATAAAACGATCTGACATATTTTTGCCTTGATTTGAGGGTTTATTTTTGTTTACCCACAAATATAGTTAAATCGGGCGGGGTTTCAAGTTTCTGGGCGCGAAATTCACAAAAAGCAAAAAAGCCCCGACTTCCGTCGGGACTTTTCTTAGAAACTTTGTTCTAAAAGGACAGTCGCAATCGCGACTCTCGCCTGATTAGGCCTTTTTGCAAGCCTTTCTGCAAGCCTTCTTGGCCGGAGCCTTGGCAGCCTTGGCACCCTTGCGCGGGTCACCGGCATAGACAGCAGCCTTGCCGAGTTCTTCTTCGATGCGGAGCAAGCGGTTGTACTTGCAAACGCGGTCCGTACGGGAGAGAGAACCAGTCTTGATCTGGCCAGCGGCAGTACCGACGGCGAGGTCAGCAATGAAGGTGTCTTCGGTTTCGCCAGAGCGGTGAGAAACGATCGGAGCATAGCCTTCGTTCTGAGCGCGCTTGATAGCAGCGAGAGTTTCGGACACAGAACCGACCTGGTTCACCTTGATGAGGATAGCGTTGGCGATGCCAGCCTTGATGCCTTCGTCGAAGATGGTCGGGTTCGTAACGAACAGGTCGTCACCAACGAGGTTGATCTTGCCACCGAGCTTGTCGGTCATAACCTTCCAACCAGCCCAGTCAGCTTCATCGAGACCGTCTTCAATGGAGAAGATGGAGTACTTGTCGATGAGCTTTTCGTAGAGCTTCACCATGTCGGCAGACTTGACAGTCTTCTTGGTGCTCTTCTTGAAGGTGTAGGTTTCCGGCTTGCCAGCCTTGGTGTTCTTGTCGCAGAATTCGGAAGAAGCAACGTCAAGAGCGATCTTGATGTCGGTGCCGAACTTGTAACCAGCCTTTTCAGTAGCGGTCTTCAAAGCAGCGAGAGCCTTTTCGAGGGTCATCACGTCCTTGATTTCGTAACCGAACTTGTTCTTAGCCGGCTTGATTGCAACGCCCGGAGCAAAGCCACCTTCGTCACCAACGGTGGTGTCGAAGCCAGCATTCTTGAGAACGGACTTGAGGGCGTGGAAGATTTCGGTGACCATCTGGAGGCCCTTGGAGAACGTCTTGGCGCCAACCGGAGCGATCATGAATTCCTGGAAGTCAATCGGAGCGGAGGAGTGAGCACCGCCGTTGATCACGTTGCACATCGGGCACGGGAGCGTGAGCTTCTTGGTGCCATGGAGCTTGGCGATGTACTGGTAAAGCGGAAGGCCAGCGTCCTTAGCGGCAGCAACGCAAACAGCCATGGAAACGCCGAGGATAGCGTTTGCACCGAGCGTGTTCTTGAGCATGCGGTTGCCATCGAGTTCGATCATAGCATCGTCAACTTCGGTCTGGTTAGCCGGATCCATGCCAACGATCTTCTTAGCAATCTTGGTGTTGACATTCTTCACGGCAGTCTGAGTGCCCTTGCCGCAGTAAGTCTTCTTGTCGCCGTCGCGGAGTTCGCAAGCTTCGCGTTCACCGGTGGAAGCGCCGCTCGGAACAGCAGCGTGACCAACGATACCGTTGTCAAGAGTAACATCGACTTCGAGAGACGGATTGCCACGGGAATCCAGGATCTGACGAGCCCAAACTTTAGCGATTTTAGCCATTTTATTAACCTTCTGTTAAAGTGAAAAATTTTTTGTGCTTTAAATATAAAAAAGTGGTTAGTGATTAGTGGTTAGTGGTTAGAAAAAAATGTGAAGATTTAGTGATTAAAGGTTAGTAGGACAAATGCGTAGGCCGAGCGTCGCGGCCAAGTTTACTTGGACATGACCGAGGCCAGCATTTGGCACTTGAACGAAGTGAAAGTGCAAGTAGGCGGTAGTTACTAGTTATGAGTTACTAGTTACTAGATATTGCAATTTGTCATCCTGAGTCCCGGAACGGAGTCGAAGGATCCTGTGAAATTACTTCCTTGCGAATCGCAGTCCCACCCAAATTGTATGAAGGTTGAACATGCTGTATTCCTTTTCAAATTCAACCGGATTTTCAAACGCCGCGGTCAAAGCAATACCCATGTTCCACTTTTCGTTAACAGACCAAGTATGCCCCACATCAAAAGTGAGGCTGTAATTCGGGGCAGATGTTATCTCAATAGCACCATGATTCCTGTCTGCAACACCAGTCTTTTCCTCTTCTACCTGAGTCTCGATAATAGAGAAACCGAATGATGCGCCGGCATGGAAGCCCGTCAAGGGTGATTCTTTGTTCGCAAAGGGGAATAACGTAAAGCCCGCCCCAAAGAACAACCGCGTTGACAGGGAATGGAGTTCGCTGTAACGAAGATACTCCTCATGCTCGACCATATGACTATGGAAGGCATAGCCGTCATCGTCGCCAGTGTATTCCACGGGCTCCCCCACCACATAGCAGTCAAAATTATGGAGTCCTTCGGTGTAAGCCCCCTGAATGACGCCAAATACGGCCAGCTTTTCCCAACCATACCCTACTTTCAGGTCAAGCACGGGGCCATAGCCCACATATTCCACCTTGTCGCGTGGCGCATAATCCCCGCTGGGGCCCGTATCCTCGCAACCCTTAATGGCGAGGCATTCCCCCACATGGTCATCGGCCTGCCGCAACCTGCGGGGGCGTTCCTGCTCAACGTAGTCCGCCTTGGCAATGCCCAGAGAACCTTCCAGATAAAGCCCCTTGGCCGAAACACCAGCGGCAAGAATAGAAATCATCAAAACACAGCTCTCAAAAATCTTTTTCATAAAAATGTCCTTGCAATATGGGTAATATATAAAATACTTTTTTGTAACCCATTCTTGTAATAAAGCAATTTCAGGAAGTTTTTCTGCAATCAAATACTAGGGACACTTTGAGCTTTTACTTATGAGTGCTGAAAATTCCTAACTGCACAAATACACCAAAAAGAAAATGCTTATTTGTAATTCTTGCATGTGCTCCCAAATCAATATAAGCTCCGCCATCTTTTGCGTTTCCTGAATAAACAAACCTAAGTCCCACAGCTTGTGACCAACCAAATTCCCAAAATTCAGAATAAGCGGCACTGCTGAAGAGATAATCCACAAAATGATGCGATTCAAACAACCCAATTTTCGCATTTTGCGACAACGCCCAATAAGTATTGCCAATCATTATGTATTCAACCCATTCTGAAATCCTCTCACGTTTTTCTCTGTTAATAGTAGGATCATTGGGATTTCCAGAAACCGACACAGATAAAATAAATGCCCACAAAAATTCATCCGAAACTCTTACCCCACCTGACCGAAATTCAACATCTACTGACACTACCGCATATCCAGTAGCAACAAACTCATTTCCCCATACCGCAGATTTATCACGCATTCCTAAAAAAGGGACTTGTATCACCGTTGGTGCGGCATAAGCTATTTCCATAACAAAACCGCTCGGGAAAAACTCTCTTTCTGCAATAGGAATTTTTTCAATCCCAGCATCAATAAGCTCAACTTTATTCGTATCAACTACATTGTTCGCATCAATATCAGCAGTCAACGAAATTTTCGAAAGAGAATCAACATGTAGTGAATCAATGCGCAAAGAATCCTCAGCCAGCGAGTCATGCAAATCCTGTGCAGGTTCCTGCGCCAACGCTTGAGTCGCAAAAATCAAAACACAGCAAAGAAAAAATCGAATAAAACTCAACTTCAAAACAACAATAACTCAAAAAAATTACGTATGTGTTCCCGTCATGCCCCATTGCACAAATACACCGAAGCGGAAAGACCTATTGGTCCATCGAACATTGGCCCCTAAGTCAAGATAATATGTACCATCCCTATCGCCCTTCGCATAAACAAATCTAAAGCCCGCAGCCTGTGACCAACCAAATTCCCAAGGTAAATCACTACTCAAATCATAAAGCAAGTAATCAATAATATGGTGAGATTCAAACAACCCCACTCTATCATTTTCTGTCAATGGCAAGTAGGAATTACCAAGCAACAGGTAACACACCCAAATCATCGTATTTCCTGATCTAGAGCTTAGGGCAAGGACCCCTAGCAATCCCTCATCAGAAATTTTGAAACCATCACGAAAGTCCATATCAGCAGACACTAAAGGTATTCCAACAAGGACTTTATGCTTTATATAAAAATTCCTGTACCCCAAAAGATGTATGCTCAATACTGATGGTCCTGCGTAAGCAGCCTCTACCGTAAATCCGTACGGTGTATAAGGTTTCACATCATAGACATTGCAATTATAACAGTATTCCTGCAAAATGCACTTATCCTTTATGGCGGACCATTTTTTTAATTCTTCAAATTCCTCTTTTATACTAGGATCTAAACGGTCATATTCTAGCGAATCCTGCAAATCCAGAGCAGGGTTCTGTGCAAAAGCATGAGCCATGAGTATCAAAACAATTATTACAAATAAACTACGCATATTTCAAAAATCCGCTCGAATCTACACATCCACGCTTAAGCATTACCAATTCCCATTTTCCGTTTTTCTTGGATAAATAGTAACACCTTCCTAAATCACCCTCTTCCCCTACACTCAATATCACCATATCATGAGTTTTGTTGAACAAGGCACTTCGCATGGTCGGAAACGAATCGAAATGAAAACCGTTACCCCAAAGAAGCGGCACGACAGAAATCATCGGATACCAGAAAGGGTATTTTCCTAAAAAGAAAGTATATGAATATATCTCTTGGCGAGACACACGAACCTTCGTTTTCATAAAATTCTTCAGCAAAGTATGATATTCCTTGTTTAGAACAAGAATCTGTTGGCCCATCGGTGTTTTGCTTAAGCAGGCTGATTTCGTTTCTTTCCATGCATCTAGCTTTATACGATGCCGATCAATTTTATCCAATTCATTCATATCAGAAGCAGAAGTATCAACATAAAACACCTGCATAGTTTGGACAAAATAATTAACAGTATGTACACTACTAGAATCTTCTTTCATGCCGGATATAGCCTCTTCAAGCGGAACACTCCAAATCTCAGCGTTCTCGGCGCTATCCCGTTGATTTTGAACAGCCCGCATTGAATCCGGATTTTCTCTACGTCTTTCTAAATCATCAAGAATATCATCAATACCAAATAACTTAACTTTCTGCATCTTTTCATATAAAAACGCCTGAAGAGAATCCCTTTTTTCCCTATTAAGAATATAATGATACTTACGCTTAGCATCAAACTCCATTACAACTTTATAGATTTCGCGTAATTCTGCCGCCAAAGAATCGTCCGGCGCAATCGTTCCGCAAAGAGAATCCGAAGACAATTCCCATCTCGCAAAAAAGTGGTCCCTGTAATCGTTCATGGAATCGCGCAACAGCGTATCACCCGTCGCCTGGAACTGCTCGTAGAATTTATACGCACGCGTAAGGACTGTATCTAACGGCAGTCCCTTCAACGCCTCAAACCGTTTTACTTTTCGCACTTCATCTTCATTGGACTGCGAACACCCGCAAAGGAACATCGCCATCAATAGAACCGGCAGCCAACACATTTTCATCATTCAAATGTTAATACGTCTTGTGACTTTTCACGATATCTATCAAAATTTTCTCGATATCCGTCTCGCGATTTTTCTGGTTGACTTCAATCGTGAAATAGTTATTGTTCTTCGTCATGAGCACCGCATACGCAACACCATAAGAGCCATTTGAAGTCTCCATCCAAGCAAACGCATCGCCATCTTGCCTTTCGAATTTCGTCTCGCTATACTGAATCGGCTTATCGGAATTTTCAGCTTTAGTCATCGTCTTGTAATGATCGAAAAGGCCTATGAGAATCAACGAATCCGACTGGCCAAAATCCACACCGCTTTCGGTTTCAAGGCTTTCGAATAAGCTCTTAGTCTGGCCTTCAATCGCCACCTTCACATACGAATCGGCCACGCCTTCTGCAAGCTCGACCCTCGTATTTACACCTTCCTTCTTTTGAATTTTAAGAGGCGTCCATTCAGCAGACGGGAGTTCAAAAGTGAGCGGTTCAGGATACGGGACATTCAATTCAATCGCCGGACTTCCTGTCCAAAAGGATTGTGTCTTATGAAGAATGATATCGTTGTGGTTCTTGGCACAACCGCCAAGGAACAGCAACGAAGCTGAAAATAGAAGTACGATGGATTTCTTTATTGTTTTCATGATTGAAAGTCCTTTACTTTAAATATAATCTCGCCTGCACCATATAAGAACAAAAATATTTTTACTTCTCCACGACATGCCCCGATAGCTCACGGAAATCGCCTTTTTTATACAAGGTAACTCCCGGCGAAATCAAGTGAAACACGGACTGTTCTGCAAGCGTTTCCACGTTGAATTCGAAGGAATCAAGGCGGTTGCGGTAGCTATCCGTAGAGTTGTCGAACGAGACCATGTAAGGCGGGCGCGGAATCTTGCCCTGGTTCACAAACGAAATCAGTTCGACTCCGACCCTGTCATTAGACACAACCCACGCATCTACAGGCGGGATTTTTTTCACGAGCGACATTAAAATTTGTCTATAACGTACATGCGCACGCGGTTCCTGCATAAAGTCATAAGGGCTAGCATGCGAGGCATCAGTCGCTTCGAACACCTCAAGCCCGACATTCTTGAGACCTTTCAAGCGGTCCCTCGACCACATGCTCATGTGGTAAGGCGAAACAAAGGCAATTCGCGTCAAGCCTTTTTTCTTCAAAAAGCGCCCGACAATACGTCCCGGAAATTCACCAAAGGCGAGATTAAAAAACGCAAATCGCTTTTCTTTTTTCAGCGCACGCGGAATGTCGTACAGCGGATGTTCCCACCACACCGCCACAGGGAAACGCGTCGTCGCAAGTTTTGCAAACAACTTATTGATATCGAATACGAGCATCGTCGAGACGACTGCACCAAAACACCCACGGCAATCTTCCAGCATTATTCGCTTTCCGCCCGCATCCAGAAACGCGCTTTCCTCCTCGAAATAGCCAAGTACCTTGGGTTTCAAATTGCGCCGATGAGCCGACGCATAGACATTGTGCATAAACTGCAGTTCACGCTCGCCAAGGCAATTAAAGTCCCCGTTCGCATTACAACGCATAATCAGAAGGATTTCTTTCGGTTCCGTCAACGATAATCTTGTATTTCTAAAGTAATAACGCCCTTGCCCTTTACGCTCCAAGATTCCCTGTTCGCGCAATTTTGCAAGCGTCCGCTGCATCGCCCCAAGCGAAGTTTCATAGGAAGTGCACAAATCCTTGATGGACGGAAGCGGACCATCCGCCGAAATCTTGCCGGATTTCCAGGCATCCAACAACAAACGCTCCAAACGGACGCTCTCGCGCTCATGTACAGCAACCGATATTTCGGGCTTACGTCCCCAAAAATAACCGTTACCATGTTCGCTATATATTTTACCTTGCTCAACCAGTTTCTTGTATGCACGGAAAGCCGTGAACACCGATGCGCCCAAGGACGAAGCCACCTCGCGCACAGACGGAAGTCGGTCTCCATCCTTGAAATTAGACGATTCAATCCACTTGCAAAAATCTTCGACTGTCATAAAAACGCGCCCACCACAATGAAAAAATCATAATCTCGGTACAACCATTAGCCTGCCACGACAAAACGACAGGCAAGCCCTGAATATTCAAAATATAATAACACTAGATACACTTTGACAAAAACGCAAACATCTCATTGAGAAAAAACAAGAGACATTACTTACTTTTAGATAAGACAAAACAACACACCTTCAACAACATCGAAAACATCATGTTCAAGAAACTACTCTTCACCTTAGGAATTTTGCCCATGACCGCTTTAGCATTCCAAGTTGGCGCCTGGGTCGGCGGGCCCGGCCAATACCCGCAGCCCACTCAAGAAAACGTGCAGGCATTCCAAGATTTGCAGGGCACGCACATTGACCTCATCAGCTATTTCGCGCTCTTCGACATGAACGACTGGAATGCGACCGAAGAGTACGCAGATGTCGCGAAGAACAACGGTTCCACGCTTGTGGTGACCTGGATGGCGAACGGCTACAACGCGCAGGACCTGGTCAACGGCAAGGCGGACAGCTACATCCGCGACTACGCCAAGGGCGTCAAGGCCTACGGCGAAGAAATCTGGCTCAGGCCGCTCCACGAAGCGAACGGCGACTGGTACGACTGGGGCGTAGGCAAGGCAGGCGCCGGCAACACTGATGCAAACGTCGCCGAAGCGTTCCGCCATATCGTGAAAATCTTCAAGGAAGAAGGCGTCACGAACGTCAAATGGGTTTGGACGACCAACGCTTCGAACTCAGGAAAGGGTTCGACGCTTACCGGCAACTACCCCGGCGACGAATACGTGGATTACATTTCCATCGACGGCTACAACTGGGGCACGTGCCAGAGCTGGTCCAGCTGGCAGACGTTCTCGCAAGTATTCAAGAAAGCATACGACGCTCTTGCCAAAATCAACAAGCCGCTTTTCATCGCCGAAATTTCGAGCTCTGAGAGGGGCGGCAACAAGGCCGAATGGATTACCGACATGTTCGAGCATTTCGCGACCGATTTTTCCCGCGTGTTTGCGGTGATGTGGTTCAGCCAGAGCAAGGAAGCGAACGAGGGCGACTGGGCGCTCAACACTTCGCAGGCCGCTGTTGACGCGTGGAAGGCCGGCATCGCGAAGATGAAGGCGATGGAGCCCACCTCTTCCAGCAGCCAGGCCATAAGCTCAAGTTCTTCGAGCGATAACACTGGCATCATGATTAACGGGAGGGCCGCCAGCAGCTCCTTTCGCCTGCAAGACGGCAAGCTCTACATGCAAACAGACAAAGCGCTAAGGGCAAGCGTCGTGCAGTTCGACTACCAGGGCCGAGTCCTGTGGCAGAGCCCGGTGCAGCACTTCTCCGCAGGCGTGCACGCTATCGACGCCCCCAAGGCAAGCACGCGGAGCCTATTCAAGCTGTCGGTGGATCGCTAAATAAATTTTGTTCATCATACACCTTGAACACCCCATTCTAGCACACCCCCAAGGCAACGCTAGAGTGGGGATTTTTTATCCCCAGCTGAACCATATCGTCATAAACTTGTCTTAAACTTCATATATAACATAAATACAATTTTTATTTAAAAAAAAGATTATCCTTTTTAGATAATCCTAATCGGATAATGGAGATTCCCGCTCGGTGGCGGGAATGACAAGCAAGGGTATCAAGCGAGAGACCACTCGTGGATTCCCATTTGATACCCGCCGAGTCATGAGCTTGCTCAATGACAAGCAAGGGTATCAAGCGAGAGACCACTCGTGAATTCCCATTTGATACCCGCCGAGTCATGAGCTTGCTCAATGACAACGGAGCCGAGAGTAGCAAGAATGAGTATACTCATTCTTATTGCCGAGCCGATGCTGTCAAGCCTCGAAGAGAAATGACAACTCTGATTCGGCATTTCGCATAAATGCAGAAAAGGCCCGCTTTTGAAGCGAGCCTCTCTCTAGGATAATTCTGTGCTTGTTCGCAAGAATTAGAAACGGAAGTGGGCGAAAGCCTTGTTGGCTTCGGCCATCTTGTGCGTGTCGTTCTTCTTGCGGACTGCGTTACCTTCGCTGTTCTTGGCGGCAACGAGTTCTGCAGCAAGGCGTTCTGCCATGTTGGCTTCGTTGCGGTTACGAGCTGCATCGAGGAGCCAGCGGAGAGCGAGAGCCTTGGCGCGATCCGGAGCAACTTCCATCGGGACCTGGTAGTTTGCACCACCAACGCGACGGGACTTGACTTCGACACGCGGCTTGATGTTTTCAAGGCACATTTCGAACTTTTCGAGAGCAGTTTCCTTGCCTTCAACCTTCTTGTCGAGGAGGTCGAGAGCGGTATAGACGATCTGTTCAGCGATCGTCTTCTTGCCCTGCTTGAGCACGACACCGACGAGTTCGGTGACGAGCGTGGAGTGGAAACGCGGATCCGGGAGGATGGAGCGATGGAGAGCCTTTCTTCTTCTAGACATAGATTACTTCCTTTCCTTACTTCTTGGCCGGAGCGGCACCTTTCTTCTTAACACCGTACTTGGAGCGGCCGTTCTGACGACCGTTCACTGCCTGGGTATCGAGAGTACCACGGATGATGTGGTAACGAACACCCGGAACGTCCTTCACACGACCACCGCGGATGAGCACGATGGAGTGTTCCTGGAGGTTGTGGCCTTCACCCGGGATGTAAGCGGTAACTTCCATCTTGTTGGAAAGGCGCACACGAGCGATCTTACGAAGAGCGGAGTTCGGCTTCTTCGGGGTGCTGGTGTAGACACGGGTGCAAACGCCGCGCTTCTGGGGGCAGGACTTCAAGGCCACGGAAGCGGTCTTGTTGCTGATCTGTTCACGTCCGTTACGGACGAGCTGTTGAATAGTTGGCACTGTTTAATCTCCTAGATTTTGGAGTGCAAATATAGTTTTATTTCCAAATATTTCAAGTACTTAGCCTTAATTATCCGTATCTTCGTCATCAGAAGAGCCGATTTCGTTATCCAAAAGCTGGATTCCGGAACCAGAATCATAATTATCGGCCTGTACGTTCTGCAAACGAGAGCGTTCTTCCATTTCGTCGGCATCGGCGTCAATCACTTGGACGTTCCTCAAGTGACGTGCACCAGTACCGCACGGAATAAGTCGACCCATGATCACGTTTTCCTTAAGACCCATGAGCGGATCCACGCAGCCTTCGATGGAGGCGCGGGTAAGGATTTTTTGGGTTTCCTGGAAGGAAGCTGCAGAAATGAAGCTGTCCGTTGCCAAGGAAGCCTTAGTGATACCAAGGAGCATCGGTTGATACTTTGCTTCAGCCTTACCGAGAGCGCGCAGACGTTCGTTTTCGGTACGGAGACGGGTCTTGGAAATTTCTTCGCCAGGCAGAAGATCGGATTCACCCGGATCAATAATGCGAACCTTGCGCATCATCTGACGAACGATACATTCGATGTGCTTATCTGCAATAGCCACACCTTGCAGGCGATACACGGCCTGGATTTCGTTCACCAAGTGGCGCTGCACATCCTCGGGTCCGAGAACGTCGAGGATATCGTGCGGATCGACACTGCCTTCGCTGATCTTCTGACCAGCACGGACACGGTCACCGTCATTGACCGCCAGATGAACGCCACGCGGAACCAGCACTTTCACTTCGTTGCCGTCCATCTGCTGAATAATAACTTCTTGGTTGTTGCGCACTTCGTTACCGTACTTGACGAGACCGTCAGTCGGGGCGATGAATGCCTTATTCTTCGGCACGCGGGCTTCGAAGAGTTCGGCGACGCGCGGAAGACCACCGGTAATATCGCGGGTCTTACCAGCAGCACGCGGGAGCTTCGCGATAACCTGGCCGGAGGTAACCTTGTCGCCCTGCTTCACGGCGAGGATAGCGCCGTCAGGCAACATGAAGTGGCCAACCTTTTCGCCGCGTTCATCATTGATGATGATGACCGGACGCAGCTGGTTCTTACCGTGCTGCTTGTCGCTGATGACGATCCAAG
>CAMKLO010000040.1 GCA_946413655.1 uncultured Fibrobacter sp.
GCGAATACCTGCTCACGAGCAAGTACAACAACGTGTTCGAGGCGATGATTGACAAACTCGTAAGCGACGATTTGCCTCGTGAGATGCAGTACTTAAAATCGCAGAAAGACAACAAGGAAGTGGACCACCTCTACAAGGACCGCCAACTCATTTTCGCCGACGAAGAACAAAAGATTTGGTTCATCGGCGATAGCAAATACTATAGCGATGGCAAAAAGATTGAGGGTTCTTCCATATACAAGCAGTTTACCTATGCGAAGAACATCATTCAGTACAACATTGGCGAACTACTGGACAATGGGAAAAGTTTCAAAGGCTTGCGCTATCGCGATGAGCTGACAGAAGGCTACAGCGTTACGCCGAACTTCTTTATCCGCGGATATCTGCCGAATAGCGATGGCGATAAGGAATCGCCGCAGTTCCGTGAGCCCTATTTCAGAAACGACACATCGGAAGAGTTGATAAAGAACGAAGAAGATTCTAATAGCTATCAGCTCATAGACGATGAGGGCAATCCAATCGGTTCCAATAAAGGACAGTCTCTTTGGAACCTGCGCAATCGTCATTTCGAGAACCGCCTCTTTGACCGTGACACGCTTTTATTGCAAGTGTACAATGTGAACTTCTTGTATGTGCTGAAGGCGTACACATCCAAACGATCTTCTTTGCGCGAAGAATTCAAACGCGACGCCCGAGAGAAGTTCCGCAGGAATTTCTTGACGCTATTGGATACGAAATATTACTTCTGGGCCATATATTTGCCGGACTGGCAAAATGCCGATTATGCGGAACGACTCCGGACTTTTGTCGACCGCCATTTCCGTGCGCTAGTGGGCCGCGTGTTCCAGCCCGCAGGAACGCCTCATTGCCTGATACTCGCGCTGGAACGGGATGTCGTCGATAAATCAAAAGAAGGCGACAAAGACGATTACCGAGCAATCCGGAAGATTGTCGACGACACAAAATGCGAAGTCTTTTACGTATGGCCCCATGAAATATGGGAAGACGAAGACCTACGAAATGATAAGTATCGGGGTTGGAATACTGATTTCTAGCATATTTAAATTCTCGATTTTGCGTTAGGGATAGTGACCCCTTGGGGCGGAGACGCGCTTGCGCGGCTCCGTTGCAAGAGCGGCGCGGGGGTGCCGTAGGCGCGCACGGGGCGCCTTGCGATATAGCCCGACCCGGCCTGCTCCTTCGAACCTAACTCTACTAAGGCAACAAGTTGCCAAGTATCATATATCGGCAAGCTCAGGGATCTGGGCCGGGGAACGCCCTGTAAAATTTTCTTAAGCCCCTAGCCAAGATTCTGAATATTAGGTACATTAATGCCCGACGCGTTTCTCCGTCGAATGGAGAAATGCGTCTTTTTTATTTCTGAGATTTCAGGATAAGGGGACGCCTCTAATATTAACCGGTCGCAATTTGCGACCACTTGGAGGCTATATGACAAAAAATAAAGAGAACGTCCCTGCAAAAGCGGTGGAATCACTGTTCAATAAGATATCTCCCCTTATTACACAATCCCGAAAAATGGTTGCATCGACCATCAATGCTGCCGAAGTCTGCACCAAATTCAAGATAGGGCAGTATATAGTCGAAGATGAACAGAAAGGCAAGAACCGAGCAGCATATGGAAAACAAGTGCTCATCCACCTGTCAGCCAGACTGATAGAAAAACATGGGGAGGGCTGGTCTGTTGAAACATTGACTCTCTGTAGAAAATTTTTCAATGTGTACTCGAATTTCGTAAACAGTGTTTACGAAATTGAGGGCGAATATAAATTCACCCTTTCGTGGTCCCATTACCTGGTGCTCATGCGTATCAAGAATGCCGACGAACGCCGTTTTTACGAGATAGAGGCCACTTCCGGGAACTGGTCTTTTCGCGAGTTGCAGCGGCAGTATGGTTCAAGCCTGTATGAGCGTCTTGCGCTGAGCCGGGACAAGGAGCAGGTTGCCCGTTTGGCACGGGTTGGCAACGTGGTGGAAAAGCCGGAGGATATCATCAAGAATCCGGTGACGCTGGAGTTTGTTGGCTTGAAGCCAGATGCTTCATATTCGGAATCAAAACTGGAATCTGCAATTATTAGCAAACTGCAGGAGTTCCTGCTTGAATTGGGGAAAGGATTCCTGTTCGAAGCGCGTCAGAAGCGTTTCTCCTTTGACGAGGACAACTACTATGTGGACTTGGTCTTGTACAATCGTCTGCTGCAGTGCTATGTGCTCGTTGACTTGAAGGTCGATAAGTTGACGCACCAGGATCTCGGCCAGATGCAGATGTACGTAAACTATTACGACCGCTATGTAAAGCAGGATTTTGAAAAGCCGACTATCGGCATTCTGCTTTGCAAGGAGAAGAAGGATACCCTTGTGAAGTTGACTTTGCCCGAAGATGCGAATATTTACGCCTCCGCTTATGAGTTGTATCTGCCGGACAAGAAACTTTTGCAGGCGAAGGTCAAGGAGTGGGTAAATGAATTTGAAAATGCAAGATAAGAGTATTCAACGCCGAGATCGCCGCCGCCCGGAGCGGAAAGTAAAAAAGAATTTAAAAATTTTTACAAAAATTCAAAATTTAGCCTTGACTAATTAGCCGAGGCTTATTAAATTTAGTCTTGTCTAATAAAAATTAGTCAAATCTAATAAAATTAGACAGCGTTAACGTCAAAGGATCATCATATGGAAAACAATCACTTGAAGCTCAGCCAGAGTCTTGAAGACTACTTGGAAATGGTGCACATGCTGCGCCTCGCGAACGGGATTGCCCGTGTCAAGGATATTGCGGCGGCTTTGTCCGTCAAGATGCCCTCTGTGGCTAAGGCGATTCTCGAACTCAAGAAACTCGGGCTTGTGACGCAGGAACCTTATAGCGGTGTGGAACTTACGGAAGCGGGTCGCAAGGCTGCTGCTGATGTGCTGAACCGCCATATTCTCCTCAAGGGATTCTTGATTCGTCTGGGCGTTTCTGAAGCGATTGCGGACAAGGATGCTTGCTGTATGGAACATATTCTTTCGGCTGAAACTCTCGCTACAATTGAAGAATTTATGAAAAAAGGCAATGAAGGCGTTGTTGCCAAAAAGGCCAATGCTTTGAAGGCTAAAAAAGGAAAATAAAATGGGTTGTAATTGTGGTTGCGGCGGCAAGTCGAAAACGAAAGAGTGGAGTACGACTCCTAAGTTTTCGGACTTGAAACGTGGCGACAAGGTGAAAATAGTTGGCTACCGTACGGGCGATTCTCAGTACAAGTCCAAGCTTTTGTCGATGGGGCTTGTGCGGGGTGTGGAACTTCGCGTGTTGCAGGTGGCGCCTCTTGGCGATCCGGTTGAAGTGGCGGTGCTTTCTTACAGGCTTTCGCTTCGCAAGGAAGAAGCAAATGTGCTGATGCTGGAGAGAATTTGATATGGCTATCGATAAAGAAGTTTTTACTATCGCTATTGCCGGTAATCCGAACTGCGGAAAGACGGCGCTTTTTAATGCCCTGACGGGTTCGAATCAGATTGTGGGCAACTGGCCCGGTGTGACTGTAGAAAAGAAGGAAGGTTCGTTCAAACTCGACAACCATACGATTCGCGTGGTGGACTTGCCGGGTATTTACGCTTTGTTCGCAAACTCCGAAGACGAGCGTGCCGCTCTTGATTATTTGCTCAAGGGCGAAGCCGACTTGGTGGTGAACATTCTGGATGCGACGAACTTGGAACGCAATTTGTTCTTGACGAGCCAGCTCATGGAAAAAGGCGTGCCGATGGTGCTCGCCGTGAACATGATGGATATTGCGGCGCAACGTGGTGTACATATTGACCTCAAAAAACTTGAAGAAATTCTGGGTGTGACGGCTATTGGGCTTACGGCGGTTTCTCCGAAGAGCTGCGAAGGCTTTGTGAATGATTTGCACAAGTTGTTGCATTCCAGCAACGAACTCCCGCTCCCGAAGGCAGTGAAGCATTCCGAAGTGCTTGAAAAGTTGATTGAAGATATTTCGGGAACGCTTGAGCCGGTGGCGAAAGAACTGGGGGCGACTCCCCGCTGGACTGCGGTGCAGTACCTGGAACACAGCGCCCGCGTTTTGGAAGTTGCGGACCGTCTGGGTGTTACTATCCCCCACGACAAGATTGAAGAAGATCTTGGCGAAGAAGTGGAATTTGCATTGGCAGATTCGCGCTACTCGTATGCGCGCAACATCGTGATGCAGGTGGTTCGCGACAGCACGAACAAGAGAACGCGTACGGACAAGTTGGACAAGATTTTCTTGAATCGCGTTCTTGGGATTCCGCTGTTCTTGCTGGCGATGTATCTGGTGTTTTGGTTTGCCGTGACGGTGGGCTCCGCATTTATCGATTTCTTCGATATTCTGGTCGGGGGCATCTTCGTGGATGGGCTTTCGCAACTCCTGGAATCGATTCATGCGCCGGGATTCGTGGTGGCGCTCCTCGCGAACGGTCTCGGCGCCGGTATCCAGACGGTATCGACGTTCATCCCGGTCATCTTCTTCATGTTCCTCTGCCTTTCGTTCTTGGAAGATTCGGGCTACATGTCCCGTGCGGCTTTTGTCGCGGATAGGTTCATGCGTTTCCTCGGACTCCCCGGAAAGGCGTTTGTCCCGATGATTGTGGGCTTTGGCTGTTCCGTGCCCGCGCTTATGGGTACGCGTACTCTCGAAAACAAGCGTGAACGCTTCTTGACGTTGTTCCTGGTGCCGTTCATGAGTTGCGGCGCTCGCCTTCCGGTGTATGCTCTGTTTGGGGCTGCGTTCTTCGGTAAGGCTGCGGGTAACTTGATTTTCGGCATCTATATAGTCGGTATCGTGATTGCTCTCTTGTACGGTCTGCTCTTGAGAAGGACTTTGTTTGTAGGCAAGGAATCGACGTTCATCATGGAATTGCCCCCGTATCACTTGCCCAAGTTCCGTAACCTGTTTAGGCACGCTTGGCTCCGTCTCCGCGAATTCATATTCCGCGCAGGGAAGATTGTGCTCATCATGGTGACGATTCTCGGGTTCATGGGTTCTATTGGCACGGATGGCAGTTTTGGAAACAACGACAACGAAAAGTCAGTGCTGAGTGTTGTCGGTTCTACGATCACGCCGGTGTTCGAACCTTTCGGTGTCGAGAAGGACAACTGGCCTGCTTCTGTGGCGCTCTTTACGGGGCTCTTTGCGAAGGAAGCGATTGTCGGTACGCTGAACTCGCTTTACAGTATCGAAGACCAATCTGGTGCTGAAAAGGATGAAGAAGAGAATGAAGGCTTCAGCCTGAAGGCAACCGCGAAGGACGCACTCGTCTCCATTCCTACAAATTTGGCTGGAATTTTTGGCAAGCTTGCGAATCCGCTTGGCGTAGAAGATGCCATTGAGGAAAGCGGGGACGCCGAAAATGAGGATGTCGCTTCGGCTTTGAGCGGAATGCGGGCTCACTTCAGGCTTGGCAAGTTCCAGGTTCTCGCTTACTTGTTGTTCATCTTGCTCTATGTGCCTTGCCTTGCGGCTCTCGGAACGGCTTTCCGCGAATTGGGTAAGTTTTACGGGATGCTGATGACCGTATTCCAGACGGTTATTGGCTGGAGCCTTTCGGTGCTGTTCTTCCAGCTGACTGTGGGTGGTTCTGCACTGTGGATTAGCGTTGCCGCCGCGTTGCTTGTCGGTGTGGTTGTCGCTCTTGTCTTTATCGGCCGCGACCAGAAGAAAAAGCATGTGTTCGGATAGATAATCCCAAGTCCAGTTTTCATTTGAGTCAAGAACCATTAAGGGCCGACGGTCCAAAAGCCTTCGGCCCTTAATTAAACCTTTAAACTTAGATTAAGCTAACAAAGATAGAGGAGGCTAAAGTGATTGAATCGGATGAAGAACAAGAATGGATTGAATTGATAAAAAGTTGGCACGCTCTTTGCTTAAAACATATCGAAAAGGGCAAAAAGCCTAGGATTTTGTAACACAAACTGTAAAAGTCATGACGATGTGTTACAAAAGCGAATAAAAACTCGTCATGGGAGTGAATTATGAAGACTCGTTTTACCTCTAATCTCTTGTTCGGTATTGCTGCCGCTGCTTTCCTCGCTGCCCCGGCACTCGCTCAGGAAGCTGAAGCCGCATCTAAAGGCCCGGAAGTCAAGTTCTCTGGCGAAGTGGAATTTGACGCCTACACGGGCGATGTCATCAATGAAGACATCAAGAGCCATGAATACGCATCGACATTTGACTTGAATGTAGATGTGAAATTTAATGAAAAGTGGTCTGCGTCCGTGCAGCTTGAAGCTGATGGCGAAACGACGGAACCGGCTGCCATTTATAACGGTGCCTTCGTGCAGTACACCCATAACGACAAGTTTGCCGTGAAGTTCGGTGACTTGACCTTCTCGGAAGGCGCATTCCTCAACTATTACGACTACGATGATCCGGCTGATAACGCCGCCGGTATGGCAGAACACGATATCCGAGGAGTTGAACTTGACTATAGTGGGCTTGTTTTTGGGATTGGCTTTGGTCGCGGCGACAACGACAATCAAGTGTGCGTTGAAGAGGATGGTGAAGAAACGTGTGTAGGCGTTGCCTATGACCTCCATCTCGCTTACGAGTTTGGCTTTGGCGAAAGCACCTTGCGCCCGTTCTTTGATTACAAGTCTTATCAGGAACCGAAACATAATGAAATGCACGTGGGATTCGATGCGAACTTGAAGTTCGATGCTTTCGCATTCCACTTTGTGTATGGCTTGCATGCGGACAACCTCAGCGAAGATTCCCCGAAGGCGACACACGCGATTCTTGCCGAACCGTCCTTGGATTTGGGCACGTTTAATGTCAAGGCGTCTGTGTTCTATGCCGCATTTGACAAGAAGGACCCGACGGTTCACGGCGAAGAGATTCCGGAATACTTCTTTGTGTATGGCGAACCGGGCGTGCGCTTCTCTGATGCGTTTGCCATGGGTCTTCCGCTGGAATACCACACCAGGACATTGCAGAAGGACGATGACGTCTCTACGTTCGATGTAGGCCTCCGTGCTTATGCTACTCCGGTGGATGGCCTTGAAATCACTGGCTTCGCGATGTTCGACATTCCTGTCGGGGACGACGCTGGCGACGATACGGCCCTCAGATTCGGTCTTGAGACTGTGTTCGCATTCTAAAAAAATCTATATTTGCGTTCGAGTCAGTTCGAAATCCATCCTGACTATAAACAAAACTAGGAGACTCCATGAAGAACGCTTTGCTGGTCTTGTCCGGCGGAATGGACAGTACGACCTTGCTTTACGAGCGTGCAAGCGAGATATCGCTTGCCGTTTCGTTTGATTACGGCAGCAACCACAATGGCCGTGAAATTCCGTTTGCGAAGTTCCATTGCGAAAAACTTGGAATCGAACATATCACGATTCCGCTCAAGTTCATGCACGATTATTTCAAGTCGTCGCTGTTGTCCGGCGCAGATGCGATTCCCGAAGGGACTTACGCTGACGAAAATATGAAATCGACGGTGGTGCCTTTCCGTAACGGCATCATGCTTTCTGTGGCGGCGGGCCTTGCCGAAAGTCGCGGACTTTCGAAGGTGATGATGGCGAACCATTTTGGTGACCATGATATTTATCCTGATTGCCGCAAGGAATTTGTGGATGCCATGTCGCAGGCCATGTCGGCGGGCACCTACGCGAACATTACGATTGACGCTCCTTACACGCTGATTTCGAAAGCGGATATTGCGCGCCGGGGCAAATCTCTTGGCGTGGATTACGGGCAAACTTGGTCTTGCTACAAGGGCGGCAAGGTTCATTGCGGCAAGTGCGCAACTTGCCTGGAACGTAAGGCGGCTCTTGCGGAGGCGGGAATCGAAGACGCAACGGAATACGAGGTGTAGCATGTACAGAGTCATCAAGCGTATGGAAATTTCGGGAGCGCACAGGCTTAGTCTCCCATACGAAAGCAAGTGCCGCGGTTTGCATGGACACAACTGGATTATCACGGTGTTCTGCAAGTCCGAGACGCTCGACGAAAACGGAATGGTCGTCGATTTTTCGCATATCAAGGAAATTGTCCATGGCAAGCTGGATCACCAGTTCTTGAACGAGGTTGTCGATTTTAACCCGACTGCCGAGAACATGGCACGCTGGATTTGCGAACAAGTTCCTCATTGCTATAAGGTGCAGATTCAAGAAAGTGAAGGAAACGTCGTCGAGTACGAAGTGTAAAGTGGAAACGGCGAGTTTTCCATTTTCAGGTTTTTATGAAGGTCTGTGAAATTTTTAAGAGCGTCGAAGGCGAGGGCCTGAGAACTGGGCTTGCTGCCGTATTCGTGCGGTTGCACGGTTGTAATTTGCGCTGTAGCTATTGCGATTCGATGTACGCTGTCGAAGGCAATGATTATAGACAAATGTCTTGCGGCGAAATTCTGGATGCGGTGCGCGCGTTCGGAGTCAAGGCCGTGACGCTGACCGGCGGGGAGCCTTTGCTGCACGCAGGCGTCGAAGAACTGTTGCGTTCGCTGAGCGAAAACGGTTACAAGGTCAATGTCGAAACGAACGGTACTGTTCCGTGCAAATGGCGATATCCGGGGCTTTTCTACACGATGGACTGGAAATGCGAAAGCAGCGGGATGTCGGACAAGATGCAACTCGAGAATATCGCGACGCTTGGCGCAGATGATGTCCTCAAGTTTGTGGTCGGCATTGTAGAAGACCTCAAGGAAACGTCGCGTGTGGTCGCCGAACTTTCGCGGATAAAGTCTTGCGCCGTTGCTGCCGCCGGGTTTTCACGCAGTATGCCGCACATATTTGTCTCGCCAGTTTTTGGCAAGTTGGAATACGCGAAAATTGTCGATTGGATGCTTTCGGAACAAACGATGGTCGAAAACAACGCCCGTTTCCAGGTGCAGTTGCATAAAGTTGTCTGGGATCCCGACATGCGCGGGGTTTAACGCTTCTAGCCGTTGTTTTCTGCTTTGACAGAGCGCTTGTGCTGGTACATTTCGCTGTCGGCTTTGTTGAACGTGTCCGCGATGGTTGTCGCATTTGCGTTCTCTGCAATAGCTGAACCGGCAGCGATTGAAATCTGTCTCCACGGGAACGGAGCGTTCTTTGTATGTTCCTGACTATCCTTGAGTTTCTTTAAAAGTTCGTCGTGATTCTTGAGATCGTCGCCAGTGAGGATGACGATAAATTCGTCGCCGCCGATTCGGAATACGGGACTGTGCATAAAGACTTGGCAGATGAGCTTGCATGAATTTATCAGGTATGCGTTTCCGTTATCGTGACCGTATGTATCGTTGATTTCTTTTAAGTTGTTCAAGTCGAGGACTACGATTCCGTATGTCGTTATTTCGCCACTTTCGATTTTGCTGTTGAGCTCGACGAGGTGCTTGTCGTAAGCCATTTTGTTTCTTACGCCTGTGAGCGGATCGCGGTAGGCAAGCCCCTGCATTTGCTTCATGTATTGGCTGATGTGCAATTTTGCGGCGGTGAAACTTTTGGCCAGGTCGCCAATTTCGTCGTTTTGAGGAATGTTGAATTCGGCGTTCATGTCGCCGGTAATCATCTTTTTCGCTTCTTCTGTGAGCTTCTTGAGCGGCTTCGTGATGCTCCTTGCAAAGAATATCGTAATGGCAGTGGTGAATGCGAGAATGAGCAGAATGAATATCGCACTCTGCAAAATGAGTTTGTTTCGCTGTGCATTTATTTCGGCTTTCGGAACGATGCCGACAAGCGACATGCCGTTTGCGAGTTTTGCCACGATTTTGGTTTGCCCTTCGTTAGCCTTGAATGAAAGGCCGATGGGGAATGTCGGGTGGTAGATGACTAGCCCTTCGTTGTCTTCCAGATACGCGTAGCCGGATTCGAAAAAGCGGAGCTGCCCGATTTGCTTGGTGAGCAGCCCGAAGTCGATATCGACACCTGTTACGCCGACTTCTGTATTCCCGATGAACATGGGAATGACGTACGAAATCATATAGACGTCGATGTTCTTGTTGTAATAGGGGGCAAGCCACATGGGTTTGCCGCTCTGGATGGGGAGGTAATACCAACCGACGTGCTCGATGTCGCTTGGGCTGTACTGCGTAATGTTCGTGGGGAGCACCGATGAGAACGGATCGCCGGACTCGTTTTTCTTTACGAGAAACAGGCCTGCATCGGGAGTCGAAATGTTCGGGTTGAATCTCACATAGAACGCTTTTGCGCCAGGCAGGTTGTCTATGGTCGATGTTATGCGTTCCTTGATGGTTTTGATGTGCGTCGGGAAATTCTGCTTGCCGAAAAACGAGGTCGAATCCGATTTGATTTGCGTATAAATTTTAGAGACTTGCGTTTGTGTGTACTTTTCGTATTCGGCGAATGAAACGTTCAGGTTCTCGGCTTCCGTTTTTATCTGGTTTTCCAAGTTCTGCATGGAGGCGTGATGGGACAGCTTGCTGATGGACATGGTGCTGATGACGCCGAGCGTGAGCGTACCCAGGAGCGTACACGACAGTGATAGGATAAGAATTTTTGATTGGATGGAAAATTTCATACTCCCTCCGCCTAAATTCGTTTATATGCCCAATATTTCGATGACCTTCTTGTTGTTCGTGGAACCCATGACGACCGAGACGTCGCGCTTGTGCACGTGGAAGTGCTCTGCGATGAGTTCGCAAATGGCTTCGTTTGCGGCGCCATCGACCGGCGGCGCCTTGACTTCGACTTTGTAGCTTCCGTCGGGTTGCGGCGTTACGCTTTCGCGTTTGCTGCGAGCATGTACCTTGACGTTGATTCTCATGGCGTGCTAGGTGAGCGCGTAGCCGTCGTTCTGCGGCATCGGCGGGGCTTCGAAAGGCTTTTGGTCTTGCTGGTCGTTTTCCATGGCCGCGAGGAGTTCTTCTTGGCTGTGGATGAGCGCGCGGCAACGGATAAAGTAGTTTGTGCGCAGTTGGCGGAGCTGTTCGATTTCGGTGCGGAGGTTCTCGCTTTCGCGCTTGATGCTTTCGACTTCGCGCATGGCTCGGGCCTTGGCTTCGGCGATGATGATTTCCGCTTCTTTTTCGGCGGAGGCTTTCACTTCGTTAATCGTGCGCTGCATGGTGATTACCGCGTCCTGGATGGTCTTTTCGATTTGGCGGTAGTAGTTCACTCGTTCTTCGGCAACTTTGAGACGTTCCGTCAGGTTTGTGCGGTCGCGGAACATGTTCTCGAATGCGGTCGCGGTGGTTTCCAAAAATGCCTTCACTTCGTCCGGGTCGTAGCCGCCGAAGCTCTTCGAGTGAAATGTCTGGTTTCTAATATCAAGCGGAGTGAGTTCCATAAATTCTTACCTTTGCTATGGTGTAAGTAAAAGATATAAAAAGGATGCGCGCTGTCATGCCTCTTTTGCTGTCATGCCCCACTTGATGGGGCATCTCCTTTGGGCAATATGGAATGGAGATTCCCACCTAAAGGTGGCCATGCGCACTATGGAACAAAGTTCCAAGTGCTGTCCGCCCGCTCAAGGCGGGAATGACATGTACTTGCGTATCTATTGTCTACTGACTAATGACCAATGACTACTGACCAGACTTAAAAAAATACATGTTTACATTTTGTGAATATATTGTGTTTTCGTTGAACGCTTTCTGTTTGAGTCCCGTTATAGTCGAAAAAATGCTTTTTAGGGTGCATGTAACCCCTTGATAATTATTGACATTTTACTAATTTTGGAACTCAAAAATTCTGTATTTAGAAAGGTTTTATCATGAAAAGAACATTCCAGCCTCACAATCGTAAGCGCGTTAACAAGCACGGTTTCATGGCCCGTATGGAAGACCGTTGGGGTCGTGCTGTCTTGAGCCGTCGCCGTGCTAAGGGTCGCAAGATCCTCACCGTCAGCGACGAAATCTATAAGAAATAAGTCGGGGTTGGCTTATAGCCACTCTGCGTTCTTATCGGCTGCCTAATCAGCCTGCTTACCGGCAAGTAGCCGTCCAAGGGAAGTTCCTCCGTGCACCTGCATTCAGCATGCGATGGATTGAAGCTCCGGACGGTTTTTGTCGTTTCTGCTTCTTGGCCAAAAAGAAGAATGGCAATGCGGTTTACCGCAACAAGTGCCGTAGAATCCTGCGCCCGCTGTTTTTTGGAATCGTACCGAATATCAAAAAGCCTGTGTGGGCGATGGTTGTCGTGAGCGACAATGCCAAGGAAATGTCGTCTGAACGTTTCCGCGAATCGGCCCAGAAAATATTCCACAAGATGGAATGGGACAAGCAACAGGATGTGGCAGAAGGTTAAACAAACCCTGGTGGCGGTGCTTATCGCCCCCATTCGTCTATACCAACTGGTTCACCCCTATTTTTTTCATGGGGTCTGTAGGTTCCAGCCGACGTGTTCAAACTATGCAATTGAAGCCTTGCGCCTGCACGGACCCTTCAAAGGTTTCTATCTTGCGGTTTTTAGAGTCTTAAGATGTAACCCCTTTTGCAAGGGCGGATATGATCCCGTTCCGCTCCCTAAGGATAAAAAATGAACAAGAATACAATCATCGGTTCCATTCTCATCGCGATTATCGTGATTTGGTGGATGGCTGTCAATAACGCAAACGCCGAGGCGCAAGCTGCCGCTCGTGCCGCAAAGGCCAAGGCAATCGCCGAAAAGCAGGCCGTCCAGGATTCTGCAAAAGCATCGAATTCGCTCGTGCTGCCGCAGAAAACTCCCGAAATCAAGGCAGCCCCGGTCTTGGGTGGTGGTTTAGACGAGGGACGAAAGACGAAAGACGAGAGTGATAGCGTCATTGCGAACCCCGGAACAGTGTCCGGGGTAAACTCCGCGAAGCAATCTACCGTGGTGAAGGCAGAAATTGCGGAACGTACGGTGACGGTCGAAACCGAAAAGTTCATCATGACGCTCACGAACAAGGGCGGCAAGGTGAAGAGCGTGATTGTGAAGGCTTTGCCGGACTCCGTGGGCAAGTTCCCGGAACTCATCCAGGATACGACGCTTGGCGCCTTTGACTTGAAACTTGACAATGCTGACCTCAGCGATGCGATGTTCGAACTGGGCAACACTCCCGAAAAGATTGTCGTGACCGACAGCGCAAGTGTCCGTTTCGTTTTCCAGGATGCTAACGGTAACCAGGTGATTCGTTCTTACGGCTTTACCAAGGACGGCCCGGCAGTTCGTCAAGAAAACAAGTTTATCGGCTTCCAGCCGTCTGTATACGAACTCGCTTGGAAGGGTGGCCTCAAGGAAACGGAAGATATCCCGAAGTCCAAGGGTTTCATGGGTATCGGCGGTGGTGGCACCTATTACTTCAGCGAAGTCGTCTTTAACAATGTGTATTCTGTCGAACGCGAAATGCCTCGTGAACAGACGTCTTTCAATTCTACCGAAGGCAAGGTCATTTGGGCTGGGTTGCGTCGCAAGTATGTCGCGATGACGGTGCAGTTTGACGAAGCTGTTCCGGCAACGATCAAGACGAAGCCGATGAAGATCGAAGGAAACGATATTGATCCGGGTACGTACAAGCTTACCATTGCCGATGATGTTCGCGGTGCGCAGGCTCTCAATTACGACTTGATGGTTCTCCCGCTCAATTGGGACGAAATCGCCTCGCTCAACAAGGACTACGAAAAGATTATCGTGAGTGGCTGGAGCTGGTGCGGTGCAGACGTCTGGTTCGTCTGGATTTGCAAGATGCTCCTCAAGCTCTTGAACTTGTTCTATAGCATCATCCCGAACTACGGTGTTGCCATTATTCTCGTGACGCTTATTGTCCGCGGTGTAACGACTCCGTTCACGGTGAAGCAAATCAAATCGACACGCGGCATGGCTGCCCTCAAACCGCAGCTCGACGAAATCAATGTGAAGTACCGCAGCGATCCGCAGAAGAAGCAAGCCGCGATGATGGAACTCTACAGCAAGAACAACATCAATCCGCTTGCCAGCTGCACGGGCGGCTGCCTCCCGATGCTTATCCAGATGCCGATTTTCATGGGGCTTTTCTTTGTGCTTGGTCGCGCTATCGAACTTCGCGGTGCCCCGGCGTTCCTCTGGATTACGGACCTCAGCCGCAGTGACATTGTGTGGAGCGGAATCAGCATTCCTATCATCATGCCGTCTGGCCTTGCGATTCTCCCGTGGCTTATGGTGATTTCGACGTATTTCCAGACGAAGGTGACGATGAGTTCGAACGCCGGCATGGATCCTGCACAGCAGAAAATGATGATGTGGATGATGCCAGCCATGATGCTTCTGTTCAGCGCCGTGATGCCTTCCGGTCTCGTGCTTTACTGGATTGTCGGTAACATCTGGAGCATTGCTCAGTACAAGTACATCTACAGCAAGTTCCCGCCAATCAACAACGGCAAGACTTCTTCCAAGCTCAAGGGCAAGAACGTCAAGGACGCCGAAATCGTCAAGTAATTTACACTGTCACCCCGGCCATAGTGCTCTTTGACCACTTAGCACTTTAGTGCTTATGTGGTCATGATCCGCGTATGGGGACGGGGGCAGTTTTTTTGCACCGTCATCCTGACCATCGTAGATGGGAAGGATCCAGTAACAATACCACTCTTGTGACGAGACATGACTGGATTCTTCATTACGCTTCGCTCCATTCAGAATGACGCCCTTTCAAACAGTCACCCCGGCCATAGTGCTCTTTGACCACTTAGCACTTTAGTGCTTATGTGGTCATGATCCGCGTATGGGGACGGGGGCAGTTTTTTTGCACCGTCATCCTGACCATCGTAGATGGGAAGGATCCAGTAACAATACCACTCTTGTGACGAGACATGACTGGATTCTTCATTACGCTTCGCTCCATTCAGAATGACGCCCTTTCAAACAGTCACCCCGGCCATAGTGCTCTTTGACCACTTAGCACTTTAGTGCTTATGTGGTCATGATCCGCGTATGGGGACGGGGGCAGTTTTTACCGCAAGGATTTTATTTTTCTACAACACTTGTATCGCGTCCTGATTCGTTTTTATTGATAGTTGTGTATATTATAGTAGACGTTATGAAAAAAATCTTGTTACTCATTGTTTCGGTTTTTCTTTTGTTTACGGGTTGCACGAATCCAACCCACATTTATCATCCATTGGATTATCCTGAACAGAGCAAAGGCGAAGTTGTCAAATACGAAGGTGCGCAAATCAAGATAAAATGGAACGATATCGCTTACGAGTCTAAAGTGTCCGATTCGTTGATGTTGTTCAGAGCGAATAGATTTTGTTATGATCCGCAGAACGATTATTTTGTATTTCCAAAGAGTAAAGATGCGCTAAGTAATGAAACGGGTGATGGACTCTATTTTATTGTGCCGAAAGATAATGTTACTTTATGTAAAAATGCCGTTGTCAAGAATAATTCTTATTTCTCCAGAAATCATATGCTGAATGGCGCCGTTGTGGGAGGCGTGTTTCTTGGAGCCGTGGGGGCTGTTGGTGCTATGGTTATGATGCCTTTGTTCCTCTTTGTCTCAAATGGGGCGGGTTTTGGTCCGCTGTTTTGGGGTACGACAGGTGCTGGAGTTGTTATTGGATCTGCTATTGGTTTTACGGTAAATTCAGCGATTCATTCAGAAAAACTTATTGATGATATAAAAGAAACTTGCGATGCTTATTATACCGAAGAAGAATTGAATTATTATCTTGAACGTAATTTATGTTTCTAGGAGAAAAAATGAAACGGTTTTTTTTGATTTTTCTCCTTTTGAATGTGGCGCTTGCTTTTGCTCAAGAAGACGAACGGACTCCTGAAGGGTATCGCATTATTCGTATTGAAAGAGAATATACGAAAGATTATAAGGACAGCGTGGCGAATGCCGAAGAAATGAAAAAGGAGCCTGTTAGGTTTCGGTACTCTTGGGGAGTGATGCTTTCGGTGGGGTATAAGGCTATTCTCGGTAGTGCTGATTATGACTATTCTTACTATGCCAATAATGCCGGTGACTCGACTACGTTTTTTCAGGGGGCGCCGATTCAATTAGGAGTGTCGGCATGGATTCCTCTAAATGAATACAATTTTGCGCTGAGAACGGGTCTGTTGTTTGAATCGGCTTACTTGTTCTGCAAAAAGGATCTCTTTTTTGATGATCCGGAGAATCCTGGAAATTTGAGAAAGGAGAGGGGACGCATTCTGCAAGGACGCATCGCATTTCCTTTGGTGATTGCCATGAAATCGAGGACGAGTCCTATTATGTTTGAACTTGGGACTCAAATTTCAATCCCTATCGTGGATAAGTATGAGTCGGTTGATTTGATTGATAAAGGTTTACGTGCTTCGGTAGATGTGGCGATTCTCTTGGGCGCTCATGTGTTTATCAACCATTATGTCGCATTGGATTTGCTTTGGGAAATTCAACCCAAAAGAGTTTACGATGATGATTTTCTGGTGGGAGTTTCTGATATAATTGCCGCAGGAATTAAACTCGGCGTGGTTTTCACGCCGTTCTAGATGTCGTGGCGTTTTGCGCTTATTGTATAGTTCCTAGTTCGAGCCCTTTGACGGGAATGTAGCGTATGGATCCATCCGAGGCGATAATCATGGCGACGCCCGCAAGGTAATTGACCCAGCGACCTGTCTTGTAAAAACGTACGTTTGCGTGCCCGTTGGTTGCGTAGGCGAGTAGCGGGACGACCAAAAAATCGTGTGTGCACATGAAGTTTACGCGATTCATGGTTGGGAGGTTGGCAATAATCTCGTCGTTAATCAGTTGTTCGCTGCGTTCTTTCAAGTTGTAGAACGCGTCTTCGTATTCTCCGGTAAATGCGTATTTGGAATACAGTTCCCAGCCACCGCCTTCGGAATTCACGTATTCACTGACTTTATCTCCATCCTTGACGAACCAGCCGCCATCTAGGCTATATACAGTGTTGAGGGTGTAATCTTGTTGCCCTTTGCCTCGTGCGATTGCTTCGCATGTTTCTTGTGTGCGGACGTAACCGGAATAGCCGTAGTAAAAGTCTTCCTTGGCGATGGCTCCAAGCCGTTTCCCGAGATTGTTGGCGTAGATATAGCCGTTTGCGGTTAACGTGCCTTTGGGGCCAGTGTCGTCGGTGCGTTCGCTGTGGCGGATGATGAATACTGCTTTTTCGTCGGGTTTTAAGTTTGCATAGACTTCGACGAGGTCGGTGAACCCATCGGCTTCTTGCGGGGTGGCAGCGCGCCATGCGTTTGTCGCAGTTTCAAAAATGTAGTAGGCATCGTGGTTTACGCGGCCTTCACGGACTTCCTTGTCGTATTCGCCGGGCCCGAATCCCGCA
The DNA here is from genome assembly GCA_946413655.1 of uncultured Fibrobacter sp. Classification (GTDB taxonomy): domain Bacteria; phylum Fibrobacterota; class Fibrobacteria; order Fibrobacterales; family Fibrobacteraceae; genus Fibrobacter. The sequence continues at coordinate 17,191 of CAMKLO010000040.1, forward strand.
GTGTCTTTTTCGATGGGTTGAGCGATGCGCCACTCTTTGGAATTAGCATCGCAGATAAAGCGGATAGTCGAATGGTCGGCGTGTTCGTAGTCGTTGGCAAATAGCGCGCTTTGCCCTTGGTTCACGTACGTGAGCTTCCCTGCGTTGGCGTCGGTGCATGCTTCGAATCCGTATGCCACGGGAATGGATGCACGCATGTATTTTTCAAAATTCGGAATCGCGGCGACTCCCCAAGAAGATACGTTGTTGCGAATGTCGTTGTATTTCCAGAGCGTGTCGAGACCGACGACCCAGTCCGCAATTTTGATTTTCCAGTTTGGGTCGTTCCAAATGCCATCGCCCTTGATGTCTTCGGCAAACGTGTTCACGAGATTCATCATTTCGTTTTCGTCGCGGTAGCCTTGCAACATTACTGAAATCGCAAATAGTGCTGCGCTGTATTCGCTGTTGCCAAACATGTCCAAATCTTCGGCGACAGGTTTGTCCATGCGACCGTCGGTGAAGTATGGTTGCGAATAAAGTTGTACCGTGTCGATGCCAAATGCGGCGAATACTTCGCGTTCCGCCTGAGCTTTGGCTTCTGCAAAATCAATGTGGTTCATCGCGAGCTGCTCTATGCGCGGAATTTCCAATTGCGTAAGGATGTTCACGTTGACGGAATTGCGAACGCGAATCGGTGCTGTTGCTCCAGCATCTTCGGAAGTGTTTGCAACTTTAGCCAAAGCCGAAAGCGTCACGGGACTTGCAGATGTACCGCCGGTCACCATGTTTCTGTAAAATCCCGTAGCAGAAATTTTCACGTAGTTTGAATTGGTGCTGACACTTTCTAGCGTGTAACGGCCATCGTTGGTTTGCACGCAGGTGCTTGCAGTGTGTCCGATTCCGTCGGCTCTGTAGAAGTTCATCTCGCTGGCTTCGTTTTGTACAACGGAAGTCCCGAAAATAAAAGGCCCGTTCTGTACGATTCCCTGAATGGAATCTCGCAGTAACCCGCTGAATCGAACTGTATCTGCATCGAAATCGGGCTGATTTGCAATTTTATCGATGGCGTGCAAAAATCCGTCGCTGCAGGTAATGCTAAAATCGGTGGAGTCTGCAGCGCTGCGCCATTCGCCTTTTACGCAAAAACGCGCTATATTTTCATTCTGCACAAAGAAGGCGCGGCCTTCGCGGGATGCGTCGCATGTTGGCAAGTTGGCTGCGCTTGGAACACTCAACGTGTCAAAAAGTGAAATGGGTGTATTTTGCCCACCGCTGGAGGTGTTGCCGTTTCCGCTTGATGGATTCCCGTCGGAACCGCAACCCACAGCGAACAACGCCGCAGCAAAACCAATCGCTGTTAAATACCAAATTTTCATTCCATATATCATATTCTATAGAAAGATAATTATTGTATATTCCTTTTATAAAAAAGGATGTATCCATTGAAGTATTTTTTGACCTTTTTGCTAGTGCTTTTGTCGTTGAATGCGGCATTCGCTGATGATAATAAAAACAGAGTGGAAATATATAGGATTTTAATGCCCAAGGGTGATACAACTTTTTGGAACGCCAATGCGTGTACGTTGAAAGATGATGGATCGTTTACATGTTTTTGTTATTATGGATGTTCTCGCGAAGAAATGCTTGCCAATCAATTAGTTGATGACTTTGATGATCCTATTGAATTTCCTCTATGCGTACAGAATAGACATGCGGATCCTAAAATTGTTGTGGAAGATACATTCTATACGGATTTAAATTTTGGAGCCCATCGCAAAACAGATTATATTCCCTATGCAAACATTCCCAAATTCAATCGCGAATCCATAGCAAATCTTTTTAGAACTATTCCAAAAGAAAAATGTTCTAGAATTACAGAACATTATGGGTATTACCTTTTTGAAGCTGTTGGTTTGCCAGAAGGATTAGTCTTTAAAAGTGATTGGGAAAAAAATATGTATTATGAACGTTGTACACGTGATGGTATTTGTTTCCGTGATGAAACTTGTCCGATGGAGTATATTGTCCATTATGAAAAAAATGTTTGTCAACTAGATATGGATGTTAACTGTATGCTTATTCATCCGAGGATTGGTGGACTTGGCAATAAACATCGCTGTGAATATAAGCGCTTGACTAAAGATGAAATTGAATATGCTAAATATTACTTATTCAATATCCGTTCGGAAAATTTGCCCGATACGACGTTTACGTGGAAATTAATTTATAAAGACCAATACGGTCGCGGTGACACGCTTGAAATTACGACGAACGTAAGGTAGAGCTTATTTCTTTATTTTATCCAACAACCTTTTCGCAGGGAATCCAACAAGTTGGAATCCCTTTTCCCATATAAAGTCTTTTATGCGCTCGGTGCGAGTCTCGTTGCATTTCGGGAGCCAGTTTGCGTCGAAGTCTGCATCAAGGCCTGCTTTTAATACGAGGGCCGTGTAGTCCTTGTTCAGCGCGTCGTAAGCGTTATGGCGTACAAAGTGTTTCTTTTCTTCGTAATCAAAGCGGCGTTCCAGAAGTTTGCGCTTGATGAATCCCGCCCCTTGCGCTATGAGCTCATCGTAGGCGAAAAACACGGGGCGTTCCGTGTGGTAGAGCGATTCCATGATGACTTCGGCTTCGGTGAATTTTTCGCTCAAGCCGACTTCGAGTTTGCGGGTAACGTCGTAGAATTCCGTCTGCTCCGGAGTCTCGAAAATGTGCAAGAAGAACACGCCGAGGGCGGCGGGTTTCATGTACAAGAAGAACGATTGCAGGTGCGGTGCGAATTCGTCGTTGCTCGTGAGCGAGACGACGTCGGCGTTGCTTTTTTCGGCGCGTTCAAAGAATGCTTTGAATTTGTCCTTGTAATAGACGATGGAATCGTTGATGAGCAGCAATCGTTCGATGTCTCGCGTGATGAGACCGGGAACGTAATTGCCTGCGCTGTCCGTGCGGTTCGCTTGCATTTGCAAATAACGCCGCCACATGCCAAAGTCAAATCCGCGATTTTCGGTGAGGAAAAGTTCGATATGGTTTTCCTTGAGAAAATCGTAGGTGTCGTTCGAAAGCGTTCTGCGGTTCGTGAGGAGAACAACCTTGAAGTCGGTCTCGGCGAGATGCTTGAGCGCAAAACGGACGTAGCCGGGGAGGTCTTCCCCGGTTTGGTAACTGGCATAGAGAGCGACTTTATTGCTTGCTTCCACGGATTACCTTCCTCTGCGGCCTCCGCGGTTGCTGCGTCCACGACCTTTTTCGCTAGACCTACGACCGCGTTTTGCTTCGCGCGGCTTGCTTGCGACATGGAATCCTTCGGTGTCGCGGTTCTTGCGCTGTCCGCCACGTCCGCGAGAATCGCGCCCGGTGCGTTCGAAGATGGGACCGTCGAAGTCGATGCGCTTACGGCGTCCGCCAGAAATGTATTCCGGTTCGTCGAATTCTTCGTCTTCGTCCGGCTGGCTCACGTATCCGAGAGCTTCGGCGGCCGCGGCGCGGTCGGCGCGTTCATTGAAATTGCGGATGTCGCGTTCGGTGTCTTCGCGGGTGCGGCGCTTTTTCGGTTCGGCGCTCAGCTTTTCGGTGATGCTGAAGTCCGCCTGACCGCGCAATGGATCAACTCTGAGGAGTTGTACCATCACCTTATCGCCACGGCGGAAGGTGCGGCCGCTCTTCTTGCCGAATGCAAGTCCCTGGTCCGGATTGAACACGTAGAAGTCGTCTCCGGCGATGTCGCGGTAACGCACGAGGCCTTCGGCAATCGGGTCGTCGATGGATACGTAAATCCCCCATTCTTCGATGCCCGTGACTGTCGCTTCGAAACTGTCGCCAATGCGGCTCTTCAAAATCCAGCAGCTGCACACCTTGACAGAAATACGTTCCACCTTCATGTTCTTGATTTCGTTTGCCGAAATCAAATCGCAAACTTCAATGACGTTGTTCGCGCGTTCGGCGGTGATTTCCTTGCCCTTACGTGCTAGTTCACGATGGCACCAGAGGTCCGCGTAACGGCGGATCGGCGAGGTGAAGTGGCTGTAATCCTGCCAGTTCAAGGCGAAGTGCCCGAAACTGTTGCTGTCGTAGTGGGCCTTCTGCATGCTGCGCAAAATGCGGTTCGTGAGCGTCTCGTCGCCAGCGGCACGCTTCACCAAATGCTCGTACAGCTTGAATGCGACCGGGTTCAGGTTCGTGTCGCCACTGCGTGGCTTGCCGAGGTCGCGCAACATCACCGGAGCGTCCTTGAACAGGTCCGGGTACATGTAGTACAGTTCCATGATGTCCTTGGTGTCAGGCGGTTCATGGATACGGTAAATGCCTTGCAGCTTGCGCTGCTTGAGTTCCTTGGCGCAGCAGTTGTTCGCGATGAGCATGCACTCTTCGACCCACGAATTGGATTCGTCATGTTCGCGCGGAACAATCTTGATAGGCTCGCCCTTTTCGTCGAACTTGCAGCCGTATTCGGTTGTTTGGAATTCGAGCAGGCCGTCCTTGGTGCGGTTCTTCTTGAGAAGCGCGGTCACTTCGGCGAGTGCCTTGATGGAATCGTCGCCTGCTTCCATCATCTGCACCGCCTGCTGGTACGTGATGCCTTTCGTGATTTTCACGACGCTGCGGTGGAAATCCCAACTCAGCACGTTGGCGTTCTTGTCGAGCTCCATCATGCAGGTGAATGCACAACGGTCAACGCCTTCGTGCAAACTGCAAACGCCGCTCGAGAGTTTTTCGGGGAGCATCGGCACTGCGGTCCACGGCAGGTATTGCGTATAACTTCTTTCGAGCGCTTCTTCGTCGAGATCGCTTCCTTCGGGCACGTAGTAGCTCACGTCGGCGATGTGCACGCCGAGCTTGTAGCCGCCGTTTGCCGTGCGTTCCACGCTGATGGCGTCGTCGTGGTCCATGGCGCCTTCGGGGTCAATGCAAAGGATGTCGAGCTTGCGGTAGTCCTTGCGGCCCTTGAAATCTTTTTCGGTCGGTTCTGTAATGGAGGCAACGTATTTTTCAATCGCGGGACTAAAGCCCTTGGGCAAGTTGCTTTCTTCCATGAACTTCGTTTTAACTTCGTCCCAACTGATGTTGTTGAGTTCGGCTGAGTGATCGACTTTTGCCAAGTAGCTATGCTTGAGCTTCGGGTGCGGATAAAGTGTAAAGCTAATCGTTTCGCCTTCCTTGCCCGGAGCCTGCCTGCGGTGGCACATTTCATAGACCTTGCCCGTATCGAGTTCAGTGACTTCCCAGTCTTCGTCGCCCGTCTGGTGCAAAATACCGCGCTTGATGCGTGTGCCGGAATCCTTTTCGGTCTGGCGGCGACTGCGTGCGCCCGGACGGCGGTTGTCTTCGACTCCCTGCTCGGCAAGTTTTTTGCGGCGCTTCTCGCGCTTGTCTTCGAGCGGTTCGCCATCGCCCAGCTGGTATTCCTTGTGGGCCGAACGCTTTAAAACGCCACGCTCGATCATGTCGGCGAGGAGTTGCTTGAATGCCATCTTCTGTTTTTTCGGGAGGCCGAGAGCGCTGCGGAGCTGGCTCCCTACCATGGGTTCGTCACGGAGAATAGCAATAATTTGTTCTTCGCTCGGTAATTCTCTAGCCATAATTAAGCCTCCTTGTTTTCTGTTGCCGCTTCTTTTGCTGCGGCGAGTTCCGCCTGCTTGTACGGCATGGCGGATTCAATTAAATCGTGGGTCTCGTCGCGGAGGTCCGCCATCGGTTTTTCGGCGTAGTCTTCGTAACGGATAAGCGGATGGATTACCATTTCCACGGTGCCGGAATAGACTGCCCACTTGACCTTCGGGAGAATCTTTCCGGTATTGATAAATGTAACCGGCAAAATGTCAAAGTGCTGTTCTTTTGCCAATCGGAAAATTCCGTTCTGGAACTTGAACATGTGTCCGTCTTCGCTGCGGTGGCCTTCGGGGAACACGGTAATGTTGTAGTGGCTGTCGAGGCGCTTTTTGAGGTGCTTTCCGAGGCCGGCGTTCATGCGCGGATTCTTGTGGATGGGAATAGTGCCGGTGCGGTTCAAAACCCAGCCGAACACAGGGGCCTTCCAGAGGCTAGCCTTTGCCATGAATGCCGCCGGCGCAATGGAATGCCAAATGACGTTGATGTCCAAAAAACTCTGGTGGTTTGCGACGATGACATAGCCCCTTTCTTTCGGAATGTTCTCGGCGCCCTTGACGGAAACCTTGATGCCGAAAAGTTTGAAGATGATGTTCCGGAATGCGAAAGTGCAGATCTTGGTGCAATCTTCCCAATGGCCGCGGAGGCCACAGTAAAGTGTATAAGGAATGCCCGCGATGAGCATAATGGTGAAAACGACGACGTAATAAAGAAGGGCTAGAATAGCGCGCATTGTCTCTACTTGTTGAATGGTTGATTTTTGGGGTGGACTCCGTATTGGCGGGTCCCTATGGGCTTAATGTATATTTTTTAAGAGGCTTGAAACAGTTGTTTTTATTACATACATGTAAATATGCGCTTGTCATTCCCGATTTAATTGTGAATCTCCTATTTCCTTGAGAAAAAACTATATTCCACAACGTAAAACATGGAGTTTTAATTATGGAAATTAAATGGCTTAATCCCGATGCAAAGTTTGACCGTCTTGTGTTGGCGGGCGATATTGGTGGAACAAACACGAACCTCGGCCTTGTGGGCTACAAGGATGGCAAGTTTACGCTTATTCTCGAAACCGTTTGCCCGAGCCAGTGCATTGAAGGGCTCGATGCGCCGATTCGCGAAACGCTCAAAGTCGCAGTCGAAAACAACGCTTCGCTCAAGCCGTCTCACATCTGTATCAGTGCCGCAGGGCCGGTAGCCAACAACAAGTGCGTCATGACGAACCTCCCGTGGAGCGTTGATGGCGATGCTATTACGAACGCGACCGGCATCCCGACGCTTGTCATCAACGACTTTATGGCCATTAGCTACGGCATTCCGACGCTCGATGTCGATGACCCGAAACAAATCTTCAAGCTTGTGCATACCGACGGTAGCACGCCCGCCCCGCAGAAAGCGACCAAGGCCGTGATTGGCCCGGGGACTGGCATGGGCGTTGGGTTCCTCGCTTTCGACGGCGAAAAGTATATCCCGGCTTGCTCCGAAGGCGGCCACTCTACGTTTGCTCCGTTCGACAAGGAATCTCAGGACTTCCGCGATTACATGGAAAAGCGTATCGGCACGGTGCCGGGCGTTGAACCGCTCGTCTCTGGCATGGGCCTTGCCCACCTCTATGAATGGTGGCGCGACACGAAGGGCGTTCCGCAAAACGAAGCCTTCAAGAAAATTGAAGAAACCGATTGGCACGACCGTCCGAAGTACATCAGCCGTGCAAGCGATACCGACCCAGTCGCAGCCGAAATGATGCGCATGTTCGTGAAGATGCTCGCCCGCTTTGCAAGCGATGCCGCGACGCTGTTCCTCCCGCTCGGCGGTTTCTACCTCGCTGGCGGCACGGTGCAAAAGGATTTGCGCTGGCTCGAACGCGACAACTTGTTCATGACCTGGTTCGAAAAGAACTACAACCCGAACATTCGCCCGCTGTTGAACAAGATGCCTGTATATGTCATCAAGGATTACAGCATTAGCTTGTACGGTGCTGCCAACGCAAGTCTGAACTTGCAGAAGTAAGCGTATTTGCTGTGCCCGTGCTTCGCACTTCAGTGAGTGTCGAGGACGGGCAAAAGCGATAGTCATCCTCGAAGTGTAAGGGGTCTAGTTACGGTCTCGTCATCCTGGAGGGAGCTTGCGACCGATAGGATCCAGTGAAGTGAAAAGGAGATGCCCGGTCGGGCATCTTTTTCTAACCGTTTGTCCTTAATTACATGTAAATAAAATTTACATTGACAAACTAAAACCGAAATTGTAAGTTATTGGTAATGATTAAGTCAGAAACCCCTTTTATACGTGTTGTTGGCACGTTAAATAGAGGTGTATGCGTATTGGCTTGGCCTCGCGCCTTGGCGCGGTGCTGGTTGTTCTTTTTTCCTAAAAATCAAAAAATTCTCCATAGGAGCCTAGCATGAAATCCTTTTTTCATGTTTTTTCGTGTTTGTTCGCAAAAATATTTGCCGAACAGATTTCCAAAACAACATTCTCGGCGCGTTTGGGGTTGGCCATGAGTTTATCGTTGGTCGCCACAACAGCTGCATTTGCCAAGACAATCAATCTTTCGACTGCGAGACCTACGTCTGACAATGTCATTCAAGTTGGGGATGGAGATGTATTGACAGGCAGGCTGAGTGGCTACTACAAGATAGCTATTGCAAAAGACGCTACAGTGACACTTGATAATGCGGTCATCAATGGTGTATATTCCCGCAGTTATGAATGGGCTGGCATTACCTGCTTGGGCAACTGCAATATTGTTTTGGAAGGCGAAAATATGGTGAGAGGTTTCTATGAGGGTTATCCTGGTATCTATGTGCCGGAAGGTAATACGCTTACCATTTCGGGAACAGGTTCCCTTGATGCGAGAACCAATGGAAATGCTGCCGGCATCGGTGGAGGTAAGAACATTAGTTGCGGGAATATTGAAATTAATGGAGTATCCATTGTTGCTAAGGGAGGTAATTTTGCCGCTGGTATTGGTGGTGGTGGTTACGGATCTGTAGGAAACATTTCCATTGCAGGAGGCTCTGTTACTGCTACGGGAGGTGCTAGTGCTTCTGGTATTGGCGGTGGTTACAGTGGAACTGCAGGAAACATTTCCATTGCAGGAGGCACTATTACTGCTACGGGAGGTTCTGGTGCCTCTGGTATTGGTGGTGGTAAAAATGGAACTGTTGGATATATCAAGATTAGTGGAAACGATACCAAGGTTACAGCGATAAAGGGAGGAAATGCTCCTTACAGTATTGGTGAAGGTGATCGTGGTTCTAGAACTGGCGACATTACCATCGGTGATGACGTGACGGCAAGTATCGTTGGAAGTCCGTTTAAATACCCTGTTGTACAATATACGGTGACATTCGATGCCAATGGCGGTACTGGGACAATGGCGAACCAATCCACTAATATTGACCCAGAATTGATTCTAGAGGCAAACCGATTTACTCGTGAGGGGTATTTTTTTGACGGTTGGAATACCGAGGCGGATGGTAGCGGAGTCTCTTATGAGGACCAGGGTACTGTGAATCTTGCTGGGGTTGGCGAGTCGATAACGTTGTATGCGCAGTGGTACAAGAGTGGTGTTTTTAATCTTGCCTCTTTGACAGGTGACTTTATAGCAAGAAATGGTGACGTGCTGACAGGCACACTGGGTGGCAACTACAAGATAATGATTGCAAAAAACGCTACAGTGACACTCGATAATGCAGTCATCAATGGTGTAAATCAATACAGTTATGGATGGGCTGGCATTACCTGCTTGGGCAACTGCAATATTGTTTTGGAAGGCGACAATACGGTGAAGGGTTTCTACAGTGATCATCCCGGTATCTATGTGCCGGAGGGGAAAACGCTTACCATTTCGGGATCAGGTTCTCTTGATGCGAGTAGCAATGGATTTGCTGCCGGCATCGGTGGCGGTTATAATAACAATTGCGGGAATATTGAAATTAACGGCGGTACCATTGTTGCTACGGGCGGTCGTTATGCCCCTGGTATTGGCGGTGGTTACAGAAAAACTGTTGGATATATCAAGATTAGTGGAAGCGATACCAAGGTTACAGCTATAAAGGGTGAAAATGCTCCTTACAGTATTGGTGAAGGTAATAGTGGTTCTAGAACCGGCGACATTACCATCGGTGATGACGTGACGGCAAGTATTGTTGGAAGTCCGTTTAAATACCCTGTTGTGCAATATACGGTGACTTTCGATGCCAATGGCGGTAGCGGAACAATGACAAACCAACTCACGAGTATTGAACCAGACATGATTCTTGAGGCAAACCGATTTACTCGTGAAGGGTATTCTTTTACCGGCTGGAATACCGAGGCCGATGGTAGCGGAGTCTCTTATGAGAACCAGGAACATGTGGATCTTGCTGGGGTTGGCGAGTCGATAACGTTGTATGCGCAGTGGTATAAGGGTAGTGTTGTGCTTCTTGCTGCTTTGACTGATCACTATACCGCAAAAGATGGTGACGTGTTGACAGGCAGGCTAGGTGGCAACTACAAGATATCTATTGAAGAAAATGCTACTGTGACTCTCCATAATGTGGCTATTAATGGTGTAAATGAACAAAGTTGTAGATGGGCAGGCATTACATGCTTGGGTAACTGCAATATTATTTTGAACCGCAAAAATACTGTGAAGGGTTTCCAAGTTCTTTATCCCGGTATCTATGTGCCGGAAGACAAGAAGCTTACTATTTCAGGAACAGGTTCCCTTGACGCAAGTAGCAATGGTGAAGGAACCGGCATCGGTTGCGGTTATAGTACCAGTTGTGGATCCATTGAAATTAATGGCGGTACCATTGTTGCTACGGGCGGTCTTTATGCCGCTGGTATTGGCGGTGCTGAAGAAGGAACTGTTGGAAACATTGAAATTAACGGTGGTACCATTGTTGCTACGGGCGGTCAGTATGCCGCTGGTATTGGCGGTGGTTACAAAGGAACTGTTGGAGATATCAAGATTAGTGGAAGCGATACCAAGGTCACAGCTATAAAGGGTGATGAAACTCCCTACAATATTGGTGAAGGTAATAGTGGTTCTAGAACTGGCGACATTACCATCGGTGATGTCGTGACGGCAAGTATTGTTGGAAGTCCGTTTAAATACCCTGTTGTGCAATATACGGTGACTTTCGATGCCAATGGCGGTAGCGGAACAATGACAAACCAACTCACGAGTATTGAACCAGACATGATTCTTGAGGCAAACCGATTTACTCGTGAAGGGTATTCTTTTACCGGCTGGAACACCGAGGCCGATGGTAGCGGAGTCTCTTATGGCGATCAAGATAATGTGAATTCTGTAGAAATTGGCGAGTCGTTAACGTTGTATGCACAGTGGCTTGAAGGTAATGTTATTGATCTTGCTGCTTTGACTGGGAACTTTGTTGCACAAAATGGCGTAGAGCTAACAGGTGTGCTTGGTGGCGACTACAAGATATCGATTGCCGATGGAGCTACAGTCACGCTCAATAATGTGATTATAAATGGAGTGAACAATAAAAAATATAATTGGGCTGGTATTACCTGCTTTGGCGACTGCAACATTATCCTTGCCGATAATTCCGTGAATGAAGTCAAGGGTTTCCACGAATATAATTCTGGTATTTATGTACCGGAGAATAAAACGCTTATCATTTCGGGAACAGGCTCTCTTGATGCAAGTAGCAACGGTCGTGGCGCTGGTATTGGCGGCAGTTATCCCAACATCAGTTGTGGGAACATTGAGATTAACGGCGGTACCATTGTTGCTACGGGTGGCGGTTATGATGCCGCTGGTATCGGTGGTGCCTTGATAGGAAGTGCAGGAAATATTGTGATTAGTGGAGGAACTGTTACTGCTACGGGTGGTTCTGATGCCCCCGGTATCGGTGCTGGAAGTAGAGGAAATGTTGGAAACATCACGATTACGGATGGCGTGACTAAGGTTACTGTAACAAAGGGTGGATATGCTCTTTATAGTATAGGTAGTGGTCATTATGATTCTAGAGCGGGAGACGTTGCTATTGGCGGTGAGAAGACCGGTAATATTTCTAAAAGTCCGTTTGTATATCCAAGTGATGCCTACACGGTTGTTTTCTCCAAGAATGACGGTAGCGGAGAAGTTCAAAAACAAACTATCTTCTGTAATTCGGAGCAGACGTTGACACCTAACTCGTTTGTTCGGGATGGGTTCTGGTTTTTAGGTTGGAATACCAAGGCTGATGGCAGTGGGGATGTTTATTTGGATAGCGCGAAGGTGTTGGATATAGCTAATGTTGGCGAAACGTTGACTCTTTATGCACAGTGGTTCGATGGTGATATTTCAATATTGAGAAATGATTTTGTCGTCCAGGATGGAGCTGTGCTGACGGGGACGCTTGCGGGCAATTATAAGATTTCGATTGCCAAAGATGCTACAGTGACGTTAAATAATATGACCATCAATGGCGTGGATGATCTTGACTTCAAATGGGCGGGCATCACATGCTTGGGCAACTGCACGATACTCCTCGCTGACGGTAGTGAGAATAATGTTAAGGGATTCAATAATTTTTATCCAGGAATCCAGGTTCCTTATGAAGGAACGCTTGTTATCAAGGGAAATGATGGTAAACTTAATGCAAGCAGTAACGGAAATGCAGCCGGTATTGGTGGCCATGTGCATTACTATGTGGGCTCTATTGTGATTGAGGGTGGTGATATCACGGCTATAGGTGGTTGGGCTTCAGCGGGTATTGGTAGTAGTAATAACGGTGGATGTGGCAATATTCAGATTAGTGGAGGTGTTGTTCATGCGACAGGAGGTGAATATGCTGCCGGAATTGGTGGTGGCCTTGTAGGTACTTATGGTAACGTTGTTGGCGACATTGAAATCAGTGGTGGCACCGTTTATGCTACGGGTGGTGGTTATGCGCCGGCTATTGGTCGTGGTGATGAAAATGGTACTGTAGGTAACATCTCTATAAGCGGAAGCAATACCAAGGTCATTGCAACGAAGGGTGAAAACTCTGCTTATAGCATCAGGCCGAACGGCAATGTCAATTTCTCCGCAGGGCAATCTGCATTAGAAGGCGCGATTAACGCTTCTATCATATCGAATCCTTTCGTCTATCCGTCACTGATTAGAGTTTTCGAAAATGAAAATGAGGGAGGCGTGTATGCTGCCATCAATGGTGCATACGACGGGAGCGAAGTTATGAACATTTCGGAAGATATTGCTGTGAATGGAATCACGTTCAAACGTTCGTTCACGAAGGATGTGTATTCGACAATTGTGTTGCCGTTCAGCGTGAAAACGGAAAAAGTCTCGGGACTTAATGCCGTTCTTTATTATAACGGCATCGGCAAGGACAAGAATGGCGAAAATGCTGTCAAGATGAAAGTCCTGTGGGCTGCGGATGGAGTAATCAATGATGATAAGGGAAATCCGGTATCTTATAAAGATACTGTCATGAAAGCAAACACTCCGTATCTAGTGCTGATGGGCAGTGAAACGTTCGCAGTTGAAGGGCCCGTGACGATTGTGCCTACCGCCGAAGCGGTCACGAGTTATGAGAATTGTGACTGGGAATTCCGCGGCACATGGCAGTACAAGAAGTGGGGGGCGAAAGGCTCTGATCCGGAAACCGGCTTCGCTTACGGCTTTGCGGCAAGTTCGTCAGAAGACAATAACATCAATGTTGGCGATTTCGTGAAGGTCGGAGAGGGCGCATGGATTCGTTCGATGCGTGCCTACCTTGTCAAGGCCGGAATCTCGGAGAAAGCTAGTTTTGCACGTGCGAACGGCGCTTACGTGATGCGTCCGACCGTCGCGCAAACGGAACTGCCGGAACTCATGAGCATCATTGTGGATAAAGGCGATGGCGACGATAACAATGCGGAACACACGACCATCATCGGGCACTTCAACACCCGCACGGGTGAAATCCAGATGATTTATGACCGCGGCAAGTTCGACCTCAAGGGTCGCCGCGTGAATGGTGCGAACACCGCCCGCGGCGCCTACTACGGAAAAAAAGTCCTGAAGAAGTAAGCTTGTGTCATTTCCTGCCGTTATTGCGCAAAATGCATCACTTTGAGTCATCTTGCCTATTGCAGAAATTAAACATATATTTAGCAGGATTTTTGGGCGAAGACCTCTTCAAGAAAATTGACATGGCGTTCGTAAGCGTTGGACAGAAATACGGATTTGAAAGTGCCGCCGACTATTACCGCAAGCAAATCGCCGAAGAGCATCAGAAAACTGTTGCTGCTGAAGAAAAAGTTGATAAGGCCAAAGCGGAAAAACTTAGCACGGCAAGAAAAATGGTCGCGGATAAAAAAATTTCTATAGAAGATGCCAAAGCATATTTCGGCTATACCGAAGAACAACTTCTTATGAAATAGCGTTTATTGCCTTATATCCACAAGTCTATACCGCATGCTTCTGCCGCCTTTGTTGTTCGTTTGCAAAATTCCTTTGTCCATAAGACTCTGGATTTCGCGGAGGGCGGTGTCGTGGCTTGCGTTGAAGAAGGCGGCGGCTTCTTTGGCGGTGAAGGGTTGCGCGAGGCGGCCTGCCATGATTTCGTCGATGAGTTGTTGTTCGCGTTCGCTGAAGGTGGTGCTTGCGTGGGCGTTGCGGAACTGGATGCGGCTGATTTCTGCGGCGAAAAGTTGTTC
>CAMKLO010000041.1 GCA_946413655.1 uncultured Fibrobacter sp.
ACGGTTGGGCATACGACATCGGTTACGGTGGTCTCGACCACGTGATGGCCACGGGCGAAAACGTGAACATCTGCGTTCTCGATACCGAAGTGTACTCCAACACCGGTGGACAGGCTTCCAAGGCCACGAACCGTGGCGCAGTCGCCCTCTTCGCTGCCGCTGGTAAGCGCGCCGGCAAGAAGGACCTCGGCCTCATCGCCATGAGCTACAAGAACGTTTACGTGGGCCGTATCGCCCTCGGCGCAAACGACGCTCAGGCCCTGAAGGTTCTCCAGGAAGCAGAAGCACACAATGGTCCGTCGCTGATCATCTGCTACTGCCCCTGCATCAACCACGGTTTCGATCTCAACAGCCAGCTTCAGCACCAGAAGATGGCCGTGGATTCCGGTTACTGGACTCTGCTCCGTTACAATCCGGCTCTCGCCGCCGAAGGAAAGGCTCCGCTTATCCTCGACTCCAAGAAGCCGACGATCCCGGTTGCAGAATACATCTACACCGAAAACCGCTACAAGCAGCTCACCCGTAACAATCCGGAAGTGGCCAAGAAGCTCGCCGACGACCTCCAGAAGGAAGTGGACGCCCGCTACGCATTCTATGACGCCATGTCCAAGGATACCGAAGGGCTGATCAGCCTGTAGGGTTAGACGAAAGAACGCCGCTTCGCGGCTACAGACGAAAGACGAAAGATTGTCGCAAGGCAAGATTTCGTCTTTCCTTTTTTTGAGGAGTCATCCTGAGCGTGGTTCGACAAGCTCACCAACCTTATTAAGGTCCCAGAGCAAGCGAAGCGCGTCGAAGGGCTCCCCTTTACGATGCGATGAGCAAAGATACCGAAGGGCTGATCAGCCTGTAGGTGAGTAGACAGTAAACAGTAGGCAGTAGACAGGGGTGTCATCCTGAGCGAAGCCCGTCAGGGCGAAGTCGAAGGATCCTGTCCTGCACTACCCTACCGGATACGAAAAATTAAAGACGAGTGAAGATTTTCTTCACCCGTCTTTTTTTTATTATTTGTATTGAAGGAACAGAAATATGGACCGAAAAGACGAAATGATTTTGATTCAAGTGCGGCTTTTACGGCTCGCCGCCAAGACCTGGCATAAGGATATGCCGGAGGTTGCAAAGTTATTCAGTCAGTTCAAGGTCTATGATTTTATGCAGGACATGTACGAAGAGTTCCATGTGCAGGGGGATCCGGCAAACCTCAATGAAGTCGAGGCTTACCTTAGAAATCAAGGGGTTCAGCTATGAGTGACAAGATAATCCTTTATCATGGAAGCTTTTGCATTGTTCAAAACCCGGACTTGTCCCGATGTGTGGCAGGAAAGGATTTCGGGCAAGGATTTTACCTCACAACGAGCAAAATCCAGGCACAGAAATTCGTCGCGACTTCAGTCAAGAAAGCCCTTACACAGAAAGTTTTAACGACACAGCCGTCAAAGGGCTATGTTAATGCTTTTGAATTCACTCCGTCAGAAAATCTGTCGCTTTACGAATTCAAGAATGCGGATATTCCCTGGCTTCGTTGTGTTGTCGCCCATCGAAAGCAAGGCTGCATTCCTGGCGAATTTGAAAAATGGACAGGCTACGACCTGATTTACGGCAAAATTGCAAACGACCAGACGAATACAGTCATTACGGCATTCTTGGACGGGGTCTATGGACCAATAGATTCCGACAGGGCCGCAGAACTCGCCATTAGTTTTCTGGAACCGGAAAATCTCACCAACCAGTGGTGTTTTCGTACGCCCAAGGCTCTCAATTGCCTAAAATTTCTTTCGGCAGAAGAGGTCTATCTCCATGGAAAATAAGATTGAATTTGCCATGTGCCTGCTTGCGCAGATGTCTATCCGCGAACTGATGGACAAGAAGAATTACGACATGACTACCGCCATTGCGGATTTTATGGAATCAACGACCGCCGTATGCCTTTTTGACAAGGAAACAGGTTTGTGGGAAAACGGCCCCGATTACATTGTGGGCGAATACGAACGCGAAAAAAAACTGCATTGACATAAATGGGTTGCTGACACTGGGAGGTAAGCAGCAAGCGTAAACACTGCCGATTACCCCTAGAGAAGCGAGCAAAACTTACGTCTTCGCCAAAAATACAAACAGATTCACAAGCTACATATCATCATGATACATCTACAAATGCTTAATGTATCACTAGCGTTTCATATAGAAATGAATTTGTAAAAAATCATAAAAAAATTACATCTCACACAAACAAATGTTGTATATTACAGGGCGTGAAATAACCTTTTAAAAAATCTCATCCTAAAACCCATATCTGCAAGCCGTTCTGTCAACTGACAGTCCGGCTTTTTACCTATTTGCCTCGCTATGGACTTTATTCAGCAATATAACGCAAAAACGAGGAGCCCACTCATTTTGCCACCCTTTCATACGCGGCACGGAGCGACTCCTTGCCTCTGGCAAGGATGTTGTACGTCTGCTTGATATTCTTTTTTATGACCCGGCTAATCTGTTCGGGCTTCATATTTTCGAAATACAAAAGGAATAACGCTTGTCTATAATCAGAATCAATCATCTTCATCGCTTTATATAGTTGCGTATCCCGTTCATTTTTGAGAAGTTCTGCAACAGGCTGAAAACTGGAATCTGCCTCAATATTACTCAAAAAATCTTTTTCTGGAGAAACAAACTTAATTCTGCGTTTTCTCAAGTAAAGCAACGCCTGTTTTTTGGCGATAGCAAAAAGCCATGTCTTAAAAGAAGCTTCGTCCATTTTTTTGTAACACGCCGTACCGGATACAAGGATTGCAAAAGTATCCATCATCAGTTCTTCGGCAACATCGGCATTTTGAACAAAGCCAAAAAGAAATAGAACCAGGCTATCCCTAAATTTATTGAAAAGTACCTCAAGAGCATCTTGGTCTTTCTCTGCCAGAAAGCGGATATACAATATTCCATCATTGTCAGACATACCCCGGATCTCCCATCAAGACAACTTCTCACCTTTAATGTAATATTTTCATTACAAAACTTTAAAGATTGATAGCAGTTTATCAATCAAACTATAAGTTTTAGCTTTTATATAAAAATATTATAAAAAAATATCAGAACAATCTAATAAAATTTTATTTTACACTAATCCAGTGAGTAAAAAAGCACGGACATGCAATTAATAAGAAAAAAGGTGAAACAATCATATAAACATTATTGTAGACAAACAGAATTTTAAGACGCGTAAAGGACACTAATTATCCAAACGCCGTGTTGCCTGTGCTCATTGGAATACGGGCTTTGAGGGAGTAATCTCGAAAAGAGAAAATCTTCTCCAAATGAATTTCAAACACACCTCTTAAGGCGCTCAGTTTTTGAGCGCCTTTCTTTTTATTTACAACAAAGAATTGAGTAAAATGAAATGTTCAAGATATTAATACATAAATCTTTAAAAAGAATAAATATCGTTAAGGAGGACAACATGAAATATACGACAGAGAGTGCTCTAAAGGAAATAAAACGGCGAGCAAAAATTATTAGACAGGCAAAAGAAAGAAGGACAACAAATATTTTGACAACAACAGCGAGCATTATTTTAGTTACAGCTATCACCGATCGTTTTAAAAAAGTAAATAAGAAAAAGTTCTGTTAATTTATTTTCAATGTAAAGATTTTTTACTACAAAATAAAGAGTAATACCTTACCTCCTTGAAATAAATAAATAGAAGGGCAAAAAAAGCCTTGATTACTATTAAAAATACAAGGAGAAAATAAAATGGAAGATTCAAAAAAATGCGGTGGATGGATATTCCAAATAAGTTTGGACGCCATGCCTGAAAAAGTCGCCTCGGCTATAATTGAACTAAATGAGATATTAATCGGCGCAAAATACAGGCCAATCGCTTATCTCGGTTCTCAAGTTGTCAACGGGACAAATTATGCCGTTCTCGCCGAACAAATTATCAGCGATGTAGCAAGCACCAAGAACGTTGTTCTCATCGTTTTTAACGTGGCTCCTGGTGCGCTAAAAGCAACGCTCGTCTATATTGAGCCTGTTCTTGACGGATTTTCACCAGCATGTGGTGGAATCACCATCAACGAAAATTTCAAAATTACCGACGAAGCTCAGAAAGCTTTTGAAACGGTTATCGCGAACTTTAGAGGTTCCAAGGTCGAGCCATTCGCATTCCTCGCCACACAAGTAACCAAGGGCGTAAACTATTTCTTCGCCGCCGAAGTCACACCGGTCTATCCCGGAGCTGAACCAAGCATCGAACTAGTTACCATAAATCCCATGTGCGACTCGATCAAGTTCAAAAAAATTCTTTAACGCAAAACAAATAAACGCAAAATAGCCATTTAGCAACACCTTTATAACAAACGTCCAGTTTTATGGGCGTTTTTTTTGTACCAAATTTTCTATTTTCATTTCATGATTACCTCGATTATCCTTACTATCCTTTTTATTCTTGGAGACGCTGGCGTGCTGTTCATGAGTCAAGCGAGTTTTGGGAAGATTCCGCAGGGCAAGCGTCTGGAGCGCATCAAGCAGTCGCCAAATTACGATGTCAAAAAGAAACAGTTCGTGAACGCAGAAGAAACTGAATTCATGACGGGCAACAAGAGTACGCTCACTGTTTGGCGCGAATTCATGTTCAACAAGAAAAAGAACACCGTTCCGGACACAGCTATTCACGCCATCAAGACGGATGTCAAATCGCTCCCTGCGGACAAGGATTGGATTGTTTGGTTCGGGCATTCCTCTTACCTGTTGAACTTGTCTGGAAAAAAGATTCTTGTGGATCCGGTGTTTTACAAGGGTTCTCCTGTGAGTTTTGCGAACAAGATGTTCAAGGGCACGGACATTTACAAGCCTGTCGATATGCCGGATATCGATTACCTTGTCATCACCCACGACCATTGGGACCATCTGGATTACGAGGTCGTCACGGAAATGGAGCCTCGCGTTAAGAAGGTGATTACGGCACTTGGCGTGGGTTCGCATCTGGAATACTGGCACTACCCCGTCGAAAAACTCCTGGAGATGGACTGGTGGGATTCCACGCAACTGGAGAGCGGTTTCAAGGTCACGGCGACTCCGGCAAGACATTTTTCGGGCCGCGACTTGCACAAGAACAAGACGCTCTGGGCTTCGTTCGTGGTTGAAACGCCCAAAAGGACTATATGGATTGGCGGCGACAGCGGGTACGGCAAGCATTTCGCAAAAATCGGACAAAAATTTCCGAACATCGACTTGGGGATTCTCGAAAACGGGCAGTACAATCCTGACTGGTCGCAGGTCCACACGATGCCGCAATATTTAGGCCAAGAGATGAAAGACCTGGGTGCCGCCCGCTACATCACGGTTCACCATTCCAAGTTCTGCCTGAGCAAGCATCCGTATTACGAGCCGCTCGAAAACGCAAAAAAGGCCGCCAAGGAATCTGGCAAGCCTTTGTTCATGCCGCTTATCGGCGAAGTCGTTTACTTGGAATGAACCATCCAACATAAACTTCTTTTTACAAAGTTTGATAAAAATTTCAACTTGCTGTAATTCAAGGGTTTAGGATAAAAAAATCCTCATAAACTCCCATTAAGTTGTAAGTTTTTTTTTACAACACAAAGATTTTACTGTAAGAATAAAATACTATTTTTATCTGCAAATTTACTCATTTTGAGGTGTAAAATGTATTCAAAACTAATAAAGGCCCTGATTTTGGGCATTTTTTTCTTTTCCAATATATCATGGGCGGCATCCCAAGTTCTGGTTGTTAAACAAATTGAACTTTGTATGGGTGAAAAAGGATATAGAGACTTTAGCGGCACCGCACCATGGACGTACGTGAGTGCAGGCCAATCCCATACAACTTCTGACGCCATGGACTTAGAAGAAAACGGAGGTACAGGAAAAAATGGCTATGTGTACATGGCTTACAGAACCATAGTTATGTACAATTACATAGATACCCAAGGCAACGACGAGCGTCCTATAACAAACATCATCATTGTCGATTTTGGCAGTTCAGCAGAAATACAGGATGTTTATTACGACCCTCAAGGTCGTATGTACCATCGCGTACCAATTACTTCCCAAGATGGCAAAACGAATTACCCGCTAAATAGAACTAAATATACCGAAAACCATCACTTTCATGTGTATTATACACGCGATTATATTGACGGCAAGGCCATTACCGAAATTCGAGCGAGTAAAACCAAAACTTCTGGATATAGCATAAGCGGTTTTGAAACAGTTAAAAACCAAAAAGGGGCCTATGCCAATATAAACATGAATCCAGATAACTCATATCTCAACTATCTCCATATCAAACGAGAAGAAATGCCAAATAGGGCGAAATATACAAAAGAGCCATACGTAAAATCCAGTGTAACGTATAGTCCATTTGGAGTTTCTCTTGGGGCTGCACTGTATTACGGAGCTTATTCAGCAAGCTATTACACTCAGACTCATAAAATAGGGAACAAATATGAGGATGGGAAATGGAATTCAAGAGACAATGTTTATTTAACACCAGGAACACACGATGTCTATATTAAATTGGATCCTGGTTTATACGATCCTATATATGTTACGGGCCCATATACGATAACAGTCGATAAAATATCGGGCACCGAGCACTATAACAAATACTTTAAATTGAAAAATTCAGTTATATATAGTGGAGAAAAATTAGACATAGAATGGCGCGACCCATGCGTAGACGAGGACCACTTTACAGGATACGCTCCAAGCGACGCTAAATATTTTTACACACCTGTAGACAATATTTCATACATCGAAATCAATCCATCCACATTTGCATTTAATCAATCGGGAATTTATTATCTAAAAGTGACCAAAAATGAGAACGACTATTGCAAACCGTTTGCTCAGACATTGCAAATTGAGGTGTTACAATCAAAATTGATTATCAAGAAAAACAATGGTGAAGCAGATGTCGTCATAGAGAAAAACGTTGGAGAAACAATCACTTATACGTTGCCAACCTTAACTTGGACAGGGCATACATTTAAAAGTTGGAGCGGAAGTGTTCCCAAAACAATGCCAGCAGGCGTAACGACAATCGAAGCCCAATGGACAACAAACAGCTATACATTAACCGTAAATCCGAACGCGGGCAGTGACAATGTGTATAAAAACAAAGCTTCTAACTGCGCTGACGAAGGGAATACATCATGCTACTCAAACCTCTTCACAAAAACAACCCAATCAGTCCTATACCAAGCAAGCCTTTCTCCATATAGACCTTCGACTTTATATAGAATCGGATATTCCTTTAACGGTTGGAGTTCTTCAGAAAGCATCATGCCCGCTAAAAGCCTGACACTCACGGCACAGTGGAACATCAATAAATACACATGGACTTTCGATACTGACGGAGGTTCCACAATTGCTCCGATAACCAAAAATTACAGGGAATCCGTAACGAAACCCAGCAACCCAACTAAAGAGGGCTATGATTTCATTGGTTGGGACAAAGAAATTCCCTCGACGATGACTGCGGGAAACAAAACTTTCAAGGCACAGTGGAAAGCCCGTACTTACTACATCCGTTTTGAAAACGGCAACTCGAATGAAGTAATCAAGAGTGTACCAAAAGAATGCGATAGCGATATCACCGATGTAACATACCCATCTAATCCAAAACGCACAGGTTATACTTTTACTGGGTGGAATCCATCCAAGCTTCCATCAACAATGCCTGCAAAAAATATTACCGTTACGGCTACATGGGACATCAACAAATACCAAGTCACATTCCCATCAAAATACATGGAAGCTATCACACCTCAGGGCTTTACAGGTGGAAAACTGGATTACAATACCACAATAAAGTTGAAATTCAAGGATGAATACAAATACTTGGGTACAGTTACCAAAAACGGCGACAAGCTAACCGCCCAAAACGGCATTTACACTATTTCTTATATTGCAGAGAATGTCGATATTGAGATTGATACAGACATGATTTACGAAAACTACGGAAGTGTCCTAGTTAAGATAGACCACTCCGAAGCAATTATCGGTTACGAAGCGAACGAAACAAAAGAAATAGCAAGAGCAATCGAAGTAGATTCGATTACTTACGCGCACACGTTTACCAAGAACATGACAGAAACAATCATGCTCCCGTTCGAAATGGACTTGCGCTATATGCATGGAGGCATTTTCTGCAAATTTACGGGATACAACAAAGCAGATAACATAATCCGTATGATATTCATGAGAACAAAACTTGAAGCGAACACGCCATACCTTATCGTGCCCACCTCCAAGAATCTGACATTCCACTTGCCAAATGATCAGAAGGTAGCCATTCAAACGAGCGAAAACCATTCTGTTCGCGAAGGCGACTGGGAATTCAGGGGAACATACGATTTCACGGACTGGGCAAATCTTGAAAACGAAGTGGGCCGCGCCTATATTTTTAACCCAAGCGGCACCGGCGACGGCGTAAGCGGACAGTTCCGTAAAGTTACAGCAGATGACGTTCTTGACCCATTACACGGCTACTTGATTTACAACCCGATAAATAAGGTGAACCGCCCAACTTCTGCAGCATTTGCAGCACCAAGCGCAGCGAACACATTCAGCCTTCCTGACATTATCAACATCAAAATCGAGAGCGAAGACGGCAAGACGACCGCCTTGGGCTCGTTCAACACCCGCACGGGCGAAATGAAGATTGACCGCTGGTTTGACTTGAACGGAAAGTTGTTGAAAGAAAAGCCAACAACAAACGGCATTTACTACAACAACGGCAAAAAGGTCATCGTCAAGTAAGGAGGAGTGAAAAATGAAAAACTTATTTAAAATCGTATTAACGTTTGCGCTGATACTCACCGTTTTTTCTTGGAGTGAAGTTAATGAAGATCGCGATGGCTACTATGTCCGGTATTTGGACTTTAGACTTGGTACTAATCCGGAAGCCAAAAACATACTAAGTAATGGCGGTTACCTTCTCGTAACGAACAATGACAATTCTACAAGCGTGAACGATGCACAAGATTTCCTAGCAAATACAAATTGCGGTAAAGACTGCTATCTCTACATGGGTTATAAGAAATCATGGACTGCAAAAAATATAAATGGCACTACATACGCCTTACCGATTACGAATATCATTATCAGGGAATATACTCCAGGAACGGCCCCTTCCGCCTTTTCATATCAAGGAGCAGTATATCAAAGAATTCTTGAATATGACATAAATGGAAATAGAATAGGCTATAATGACATTTGTAACGGGAAATGCACATACAACAATAACAACAACAGACATGTCCTTCTATACTATACCACGGATGATATTGACGGCAAGGCCATATGGGAAATAAAAGCATCTACAACATCTCCTGGTAACAAATATACACAAGTTGGCGATTTAACAGGCGGAGCTGCCGGAAATGCAAATAAATCGCCAGTATATTTATACATTGAAAGGCGAGATTTTTACAATAGTTTTTCCTTATATCCAGAACCAGTTGCACGAAAAGATCTTTACTATACGGGAACACCTAGGTCGTTGCTATCTCAATTAGGGACTCCTTGGGGAGACTATATTGACCACGTCGAATACCATGTAAATGAATCCCAATCTAATTATGGCGATGTTGGCGGTTGGACAACGTCTAGACCTACAGCTACAACGCCAGGCACGTATAGAATACTTGTCAAGCTTGTAAGCAGCAATACTCAACGTGGAGATTATTGGTATGGTAATTATGATAGCCAAAAGCTAACATCAACAATTAAAAAGGCATATGCTTTGCAAATGTATGAAGATGAGACCGATGATGGTGTAAATTTTACATCTAGAAAATATTATCTGTACTCCATTTCATTTAAAAACCAAAAAGGATCGACATATAATGTGCCATCCAATACAAGTTCTGATTTTTATAGCGAAGACCAGATTTCATTTACATGGAGCGACAAGTGCAACTCGACATCTCGTTCGTTCTATTATAAAAAAAATGGAGGTGATTATGAAACATTTACGTCAGGAGCTAAGTTAAAAGCTGGAAAATATGACATTTATGTCACTTTTGGAGAAACATCAAATTGCAAAGCAATGAATAATGAACCTATAGCATCGTTTACCGTAAAGAAATCCAAAATAACATTCAAATCAGGCCAAGGCGGAATGTTCAGCGATGGATCATTAAATAAGATAATTGAAGGAGAAACTGGCGCTACATACACAAAACCAGCAGACCCTATTCGCACTGGTTATCATTTCACTGGGTGGTATAAGACTCCTCCAACAACCATTCCACGTGGAGACACTTCATTCACGGCTCAATGGGCTGTTAACCAGTATACAATCATTTTCGATGCCAAGAGTGGAAAATTCAGCGATGGATCATCGAAAAAAACAATAACACAAAATTATGGAGCAAGCATTACTGCACCTACAGACACACCCGTACAGGCAGATTCCATATTCGTCGGATGGGACAAAACGGTTCCTTCGTCAATGCCGGACTACAACATGACCATCACGGCAAAGTGGAAATACAACCGGTACAAGGTGACATTGCCCACAGGAATGGAATTCTATCAGTGTACGCCAGCAAGCGACGGCACATTCTTAAACGGTTCAACCGTCCAATTTAAGGTAAAAAACAACTACACAACATGGAGCAACGTAACCAGCAACGGTTCTGTAATTACACCGTCAAACGACATTTACTCAGTGAAAGTCAACAGTGCCGCAATCACCATCAATGCAAGAATGGCAGAAGTCCACGGAGGCATCCAGATTGCTGTTGACAAATCCAAGGCTATCATTGACGGAACAATCGATGTCACTTCCGAAGTAAGCAATCCTGTAAAAGTCGATACAGTAACCTTCACCCGCACTTTCAACCGCGACAAGACAACAACGATAGTTCTCCCCTTCGATATCGACATGGATTACGTATGGGGCGGCATCTTCTGCAAGTTCAACGGAGTCAAGAAAAAAGGCAACAATTCCGTAGTCAGCTTGATGTTTGTCAGCACGATGGTCCAAGCAAACATGCCCTATGTGTACGTCCCGCTTGGAGAAACACTTTCCATCAAGCAACCCGCAGGCGAAAAAATAACTCTCCACACAGCTAATGCCCGCGCTATCCATGAAAGCGATAAAAGTTGGCAATTCCGTGGAACCTATCAGCCAAGGACATGGCAAGAAGGCGACGAAGACATTGGCCGTTGCTACAGATTTATCGGCAATGGCGAAGATGTCGAAGGCGTTGCTGGCACATTCAGGAAAACAGGAGTTGGCGCACATATCGGCCCCATGCAGGCTTATCTAACCAAAGTTCTAGAACAACCGCAAGCAATTAAACGTTCTTACGCTCTTGGAACGCAGACAGCTTCCATTGCAAGGGAAGACCTGCCCGATGAACTTGGTGTCGAAATTGTGAACGAAGAAGAAAAGACGCTTGCGCTCGGAACGTTCAACACCGTTACCGGCAAGTTCAATATTGACCGTTGGTTCGACCTCAACGGAAAACTGCTCAAGGGCAAGCCCACAACGAAGGGCATCTACTTCAACAACGGCAAAAAGGTTATAGTCAAATAAGCAGAGGAAACAATGAACATCAAGACTAATAGCAACATGAAAAAAATTTATGTAGCGCCATCCATGACAGTGTATGAACAGGAATGTTTTACGGAACTCCTCTGCAACAGCCCTTGCGGTGACGGATCTGGTGGAGCCGAGAGTCTAATAGACGATACTCCCTACTCAGATAATTAAAAAACTCGCTGTTTTTAATTGCACTGTTTTTGTAACTAAGTAAAAATAATTTATATAGTAACATCCTCCACTCGGGGGATGTTTTAATTACATTTAATTCATACTGATTCTAAACAAACCAAGTTTGGTTGTATAGGACAATTTAAAACCAGGAGAAAATAATGAAACTTGCTATTGCAATCTCGGGCGGTGGCGCCCTCGGTATTGGCCCTCTTCAGTTCATGCGTCGTCTCGAAGCCGATCTCGGCATGAGTCTCGCCGATGCCGGTTTCGCATTTGCCGGCACATCAACGGGTTCCATCGTAGCGGCAGGCCTTTGCTCGGGCATGTCAGCAGCCCAGCTCTACGACCTTTACAGGAACAACTTGAAAGCCATTTTTACCAAGGTCAGCGCGGCAAGGATTCTCACCAAAAACTATTACCGCTACGATAATGCAAATCTCAAGAAACTCCTGCAGCAAAATTTCCGCTACAAGATGTACGAATTCAAGAAGCCAATCTACATCCCGGCAACGTTCATGAACGGCGATAGCGTCGAAAAGGTCTGGGACCGCGGTGACGGAATGACGGACCAGTGGTTTGCAGTGCTTTCGAGCTGCTCCGCCCCCACGTATTTCGAGCCAGTGAGCCGCACCAAAAACGGTGTCAAGGAAATTTATTGCGATGGCGGCATGTGGTCAAACGACCCCATCATGGTGCTGGAATCCGGTCTGAACAAAGTTCCGGAATTCAAGGGCAACTACAAGATTCTCTCTTTCAATACGGGAATGCGTCACCCCAACAAGGCTCCCGACGACATGAGCATCATCGGATGGGGCAAGTACATCCTTGAAGAATGGGTTGCACGTACAGGCCGTTCCGGATATTTCCAAGCCCAGGCGAACATCGGTGCAGACAACGTCTATCGTGTAGTTCCTGAGGTCAGCAAGAAGTACGCCATGGACGATCTCACAATTATCGACAAGGTTTCCGACATTTGGGACAAGCTCTACGATGAAATCGGCGCAGAGGTTCTGGCATTCGTAAGATCGACGATGTCCGATGCAACAACGACAGCTAAGGCAGCAACAAAGGTCGCTGCCAACACAGCAACCACAACGGCGGTAAAAGCAGCAGCTAAGAAGGTTAAGAAAGCGGACACCAAAAAGGGAACCAAGAAAGCAGCGAAGGCCCCGGCCAAAAAAGCAGCGAACAAAACCGTAAAAAAGTCCGCTAAAAAACCTGCTAAAAAATCAAAGAAACATAAATAAAGCCCATTGCGATAAGCAAAAACGCGCAGCAAATAGCTGCGCGTTTTTTTTGAACTTTTCACCCGACCGTAGCCGGTTTATAAAATTAGCTCAAGTCCTTGATGACCATGATACCGCTACGTTCAATCTTCGGATACTGGCGCATGCCTTCCCCGCCCTTGCCTTTGTCAAGGATTTCGAGCAAGGTGCCGCTAGTCGAGTAGAGATGCAATTCCCACGGACCGTTCGGGGCGTTGAAGTAGCCGGAATTCTTTTGCACGTTGCGTTGGAACGTCCTATTGAGGCGATCGGCAACGCTACGGGCATGCACTAGCGACACTTCCGCAAGGTTCCATGATATCGGCACGCCGCCCATATCGAAAATAAGAACGGCATCGAGGTCGGTATCCTCTTTCATCGTGAATTTCCAACTGAAGTTCTGCCAGCTCGTGCTCAAGTCCAAAATACGACCGTTTGCATACGGCGTATAAGTTTCGCAATCCTTCTTGATGTTCACGTTGAGCGTGCGCGGCTTGTCGGCCTTGGCACGCATGCTAAACACGTAGGTCACGCCCTTGTGGAGCGCGAAGTGCTGCTTGAACTGAAGATTCCAGGAATCCTTGCCACACTTCTTTATATCAAAGTGGACAACGCCATCTTTCACGGAGACATCACCCTTGCCGCCCCAGAAGTCGGTTGTCCAACCACTGAGCGGGTCTTCAGCACTGAAATCGCCATTTTCGATGATATTCGTGCTTGTGCCCTGAGAACCCGTGGTGAAATCCTTGTTCTGGATAAAGTTCGGAATGACGCTTGTATTCTGGATGCCAAGAGGGCTATCCACAGCGACTTCCTTGCCCCAACCGACAAGCGTATTGTAAGAACCGTGAACGGTCATGTCCATTTCGGGGCTGTCGAAGTTGCCCGGGCCCCAGCTCCAAGCGAGCCAACCGATGTTCAAACGTTCGCACTCGGACATGATAAACTTGTACGGGATTTCCCTCACGCCGCCAGCGGCCACGGGAGCGAATTCGCCAACGATAAGCGGAATCTTGCGCTTGACAGATTCTTCAAGCACACCCTTGATGCGGTCCTTGACGGTTGCGTAACCCGTCGTAACAGGATTATGGCGTTCCGTCGGCCACCACATGTGGATCGAGAAAATCAGGTTGTGTTCCGGATCGGCCCGCAAAAGCCTCGGTCCGACTTTCAAAATGTTCTTTTCGTTCTGTCCCCATTCGTCCGCATCGATCATGATAGGCACGCGCACGCCGGACGCACGGAGTTTCGTCACGATAATATTGTACGCGTTGAAAAACTCATCGGCGCTTTGGGCCTTGTCGCCAGGTTCGTTACCGATGTTCAGAATCAGGTATTCCTGATGGTTGTTTATCATCTGGAGCGTTTCATCGCGAAGCCAAAAATCGAGAGCGTCGCTCAAGCGGTCCCAATTCCCCGTCGTGTCATGAATTTCAGGAATGGGAATCATTCCGTTTGCTATGCAAAGCGAGATAATATTGTCCAAGTCACTGATACGGCCACGGGTATTCCAAACAATTCGTACACAGTTTGCACCAGTCTTTGCGATTTCGGGAATAGTCTTGCCTTCACGGTCCGTCCAAATAAACATGTGGTTCAAGCCACGGAGAACAACCTTCTCGTTGTCCTTGCTGTACAAAAAAGAATCTTGAACGAAAAATCCCGGTTTTACAGAAGAGCCGTTCATATCTTTTACTTTCTCCATAAGTCAATTATCCATCATTAAATATACTACTAATTACTTTTTATCGCCAAAATTTTTTCGCATATATAAAAAAATCAGCAATAGACTTCGGAGATTACGAGCAAATTTTGTGCCACAAAATGCACCACCCGGCTATTTAAGCCGCATTGAAGCCAAAGCGTTCGCCTGGGCGACCGTTGACGGCAGCGGCTGCACCGAGCCGGAATGAGCGGCCCACGCCGAAGATGCTCCTGAACGCCCTTGAAAATCGCCGGAAAGCGAGCGTTCCGGAAGGTGTTTCCAGTAACGGACAGGCAAGCATCGCCGCAATAAACGCGGATTCAGACGTTCCTTAATGGCCATCGTGTCGTAATAGGACTTCCACATTCGGGTGAATTCGTCTGGCGGAGCATGCGCAGAAACGTAATTAGGGTCGGGTACCGTTACAAAATGCGTCCGGTAATTCTCGTAATAGACGCCAAAGCAGCGCTTGACGTCGATAATCGCCCACGTGCCATTCGGGTAACGGCAGCGGAAATGCCCGATAAGCATGTCCAGGATGTCGTATTTCGGTTCAATTTCTGCAACGTACATGCCGTCGGGAGCCTTGTTGAAGCGGACCATTCCAAACATGTTGTCCATTTCGTGGCGGACGGAGCGGGCAATAGTAATGAGCGGTATCATTTCGAGGCTGGAAGGGTTCTTGCCGTAATTCGGGTCCAGCCCGGCAAAAAGCTTGCGCAAATAAGCGAGAATGCACATCTCGATGCCAGCCGTTTCGGAACGGAAACAAGTTTCGAGCAACCCGAGAACGTCTTTGCTCGCGGCATTCGCGATGGCGCGCCTAAGGCGATTTGCGGATTCTTCGGACGTTTCGACATGAAAGGGCACCGCAAAAAGGTCGGACGGAGTCTCGTTTTCGACTTCATAAGAGCGTTCGGCGACAAAACCCGAAACGTCTAGATGCTGGCGGTAAATTTCGAATACCGCGCTCAAGAAACCGTTGAATGTAGAATCGTAATGAATCGCGAGGGACATGGAGGGAGTAGGAAGTGGTTAGTGGTTGGTGGTTAGTAGGATGTTGGTAGAACTTAGAGCTTAGAACTTAGAGACGTCATCCTGAAGCCTGTAAGGCTGAAGGATCCAGTGATGTTTAGTTGGGAGAAGCGATAATCTGATTAGGAGTTAGGAATCTGCATTACAAAAAATTACTGGATGTTTCGTGGTTGCACCACTCAACATGACGTTTCGATCGTGAAGTCAGTCATTCTGCCCATTGTCATCCTGGAGGGCGCAGCGCGACTTTCGGCGGCGAGGCGGCCGGAGCGGGTAACGCCATAGGCATGCTATCGAACAAATCCAACTGGTCGGATTTAGGCTTTCCAGTCAAAAGCAATGGACGAATCATCTCCGGATATAGCTTGCGTAATTCCCTCGGCACGTTGTTATCGTAAATGAAATATTTGGCGCGTTTCAGTACCACCCCCATTTTCTTTAAATGTTCAAGCCGAATCTTCGAATAACGCCTCCCGCTTACGATAAGTTGCGCCGAACGGACGCCAATGCCTGGCACACGCAGAATCATCTCGTAATCGGCAGTCTGCAAATCCACCGGGAAACATTCCGGATGCCTAAGCGCCCACACCACTTTCGGGTCCAAATCCGGGTCCAGAAACGGATTCTTTTCATCCAGAATCTCGTTGTATTCGAACTTGTAAAAACGCATAAGCCAGTCCGCTTGATACAGCCGATGCTCCCGCAAAAGTGGCGGTTTCGTCGTAAGCACGGGCAAGCGCTTGTCTGCATTGATGGGAACATATCCCGAAAAGTAAACGCGCTTCATCTGCTGTTGTTTGTAAAACCCAGCAGAAAGCGTCAAAATCTGGAAATCAGTCTCCCCCGACGCCCCGACAATCATTTGCGTGCTCTGCCCCGCCGGCAAGAATTTCGGCGAATACCAGGACTTGTCCGTCTTGTACTCCAACTTGCGTTCCGCCAAGAAATTCATCGGGCGGTATATGGACGCGAAATTCTTTTCGGGAGCGAGGTATTGCAATTGCTTATCGGAGGGAATCTCGATATTGACGCTGCTGCGGTCAGCATAGAGCCCCGCCTCAAACAGGAGCCTAGAGCTTGCCCCGGGAATCGCCTTCAAATGGATATAACCGCCAAAATGATGCACAAGGCGCAATTCCTTCGCCACCTTAATCAAAAGCTCCATCGTGTTGTCAGGCGAACCAATGACTGCCGAACTCAAAAAAAGCCCTTCGATGTAATTGCGCCGGTAAAATTCCAAAGTCAGGTCAATCAGTTCTTTGGGTGTAAAAGTCGCCCGCGGGATATCGTTGCTGCGGCGATTGACGCAATAAGCGCAATCGTACTTGCAGGCATTGCTAAACAGCACCTTCAAAAGAGAAATGCACCGCCCATCGGCACTCCACGTATGGCAAATGCCAGAACTGTGCCCGCAGCCCATCCCGTCCTTGGGCGAATTGCGTTTGGAACCGCTTGACGAACACGAAACATCGTACTTGGCGGCATCCCCCAAAATGTTCAATTTATCGCGTAATTCCATTTTTCCACTCAATTTAACGACACATCCGTTTACTTGCCTTTTTGTTCACTAAATATAACAACTACTGCTCATAAAAGCAAGAACTTTTTAGGAATTTTTTATAACGCCTACAAAAAATGTACATACTCTAGAAATTGAACCGTGTAAGGTGTCCCCGGCACTCTGTGTGGCTCGGAACTTTAGTTCCGTTTACAGTTCTTCTATGATGAATAAGCCACCGATGTAACTTGCACATCCATAGAAATTTTAATTTCGTTATGGATGTAGCTGGGTGCTGAGGCCGGGGTGACAGCATAATGTTCCGTGTAAGGTGACAGGCTGATGACAGCATAAAAAAGAAATTATTATACATTTGGAGTAAGAATTTCAAGGATTTTTATGTCAAGCAAGAAGAACCAAAATTTGATCAAGGCCATAATGCTCATCATTACCATGTTCTTGATAATTGGCACAGTGGTCGCTATCAAGTTTGCTTCCGTCTATGGCCCCTCTGCGTTTCTGGTTTTCGGCGGTATTTTCGTATTCTTCGTGGTTATCGCATCGCACTTGTGGAGCCAATATCGAGAAAACGAAAACTCGCAACAAATTGCCGATTTGATGAAGGAAGTGCTGACCTCTCCAATGGAGAACATGGCCGGTGATTCGGGCTATGCAGTCGCCGTCAAACCAGACGGAACAATAAATCCTTACCTCATCAAGTGCATGAAGAAACTCGAGCCGACAGTTTCTGCGATTTCGAAATTTTTCCAAGACTTTATCCACTACGATGGAGTTGCCCAAAAATTGCGTTCCCATTTTTCGCTAGGAGCCGCCGGGAACGATACATTCCAAGAACTATCGACCGTATTTCTTTCGGATATTGCCTTCCTTTCTGCGAAGCTTGGACACGAAGTCAGCTTCGATTCCTTTGAATCGTGCGGCTTTGTAACGCTGCTTTTGAAGTTACGTACAAACGCCCCGGAAACCACAGATTGGAACCGACTCGTCTATCAGGCGTTCGTCGATAGGACCATCGACATGAACGCATTGCTCAGCAATCTGGAGAAAAACCACGCCCAAATTGAGCCCTCGGGGGAAATATTCCTGTTCGCTTCGATTTTTGCAGAGTTTTCACCAGACGCCGTCAAAAAGTACATGCGCTTGATGTACGACTTTTCCGCAGCTCTTGCCAATATAGACAGGAAACTGGTTCCGCAAGAAGTGCAGTGGTTACAACATCTGGAACGTTTTATCGGCAACTACCGTTCATTTATACGTACTAACGGAACTATAAAATGTTCAGCACGTCCCGTAGGCTACAAAGACGCCATCAGGGACGCCGCCGCTTGGAATGTCGCCGCAGAAAAGCCAAACAACTCAAACGGAGAAGACGCCCTCCGGAAACTGGGCGACCTCATCGGGCTCGATTCGGTAAAACGCGAAGTTATCACGTTCCGCAACTTTATCAAGATTCAGAAAGAGCGCAAGAAAAAAGGTCTTTCCGTCCCTCCGACCTCTTGCCACCTCGTTTTCTCGGGAAATCCCGGAACCGGAAAAACGACCATTGCGCGAATCATGGCAGAAATTTTCCGCGACCTAGGAGTTGTCAAAAAAGGGCATTTAGTCGAAGCAACCCGTGCCGATTTAGTCGCCGGGTACATGGGACAAACAGCCATTAAGACAAATAAAGTAATCGACAACGCCTTGGACGGAGTGTTATTTATCGACGAAGCCTACACGCTCTCCAGAAACTCCGAAGGCGATTACGGTCAGGAAGCTATCGACACGCTCCTCAAGCGCATGGAAGATGACCGTGACAGGCTGGTTGTCATCATCGCCGGCTACACGAACGAAATCAGGAATTTTGTCAACTCCAACCCTGGACTTTCTTCAAGGTTTAACCGCTATATCGAATTTCCCGATTACACGGAAGAGGAACTGGCGGAAATTTTCAAGTCGCTATTGTCGAAATACGACTACGTCATGAATTACGATGCAGAAGTCGCCATGAAAAAACGTATTGCCGCTGCCGTACGCGAAAAAGACAACCATTTTGGCAACGGTCGATACGTGCGCAACCTGTTCGAAAAAGTGATTGAGAAGCAGGCAAACCGTCTTGCCGTAAAGCCGAGTCTTGTCAAAGAAGACATCTGCAAGATTCTCCCCTCAGATTTTGAATAGGTCACCTCAAAAATTTCAAAGTCTGTAAATAAAACTCAATAATTACATTTTCTGTAAATCTTTCATTTAGAAGTCCCAGAGAATCCACACTACGCCAAAGCCCTTGTAAAATAAGGGTTTGCGCTCGATTTCGTATCCTAAAATTTTTTTTGGCACGCATTTTGCATTTCGTTGAGCGAACAAGAAAAAAGAACCTCAAAAAAGGATACAACAATGAAGCTAGTTACAGCTTACATACAACCAGAAAGACTCAATAACGTAAAGCAATCGCTATATGAGAGAAAAATATTCAAGATGTCCGTCACGAACGTTTTAGGCTGCGGCCAGCAGAAAGGTTACAACCAACGCTTCCGCGGTGTCGTGACCGAAGTGAATTTGCTCAAGAAGATTTGTCTAAAGATTGCCGTAAACGATGATTTTGTAAAGCCCTGCATTGACGCCATCATCGAAGGCGCTCGCACGGGAGCCATCGGCGATGGAAAGATTTTCGTCACCTCTCTCGAACAGTGCATCCGCATCCGCACCGGCGAAACAGGCCCGGAGGCAATTGGATAAAAAGCGCCTTCGGCGCAGTTACTAGATACTAGTCAACAGTTACTAGAGATTGCGATATAAACAGCCTAGTAACTAGTAACTCAAAACAAGTAACTATACAAATTTCACAAACAACATTTTAAGGACATTTTCAAATGAACGAAGTAGCAACTGTCGCAACCGTCAACGACGCCATCTTTATGACGGAAAACATTTGGATCATGATCAGCGCCATGTTGGTGTTCATCATGGGTCTTGGATTTGCATGTGTCGAAGCAGGCCTTGTGCGTGCGAAGTGCTCTGCAAACGTCGCTTTCAAAAACATCGCCGTCCCAGCAATCGGCATCACGATGTACGCATTGCTCGGCTTTGGCCTGATGTACCCGGGTAACTTCAACGCTATCGCCGGTTGGCTCGGATTCTCGGGCTTTGGCATTGGCGACTGGGCAAATCCGGCAAGCTTCACCTCCGCCTACAACGGTCACTTTACATTGTTCTCGGATTGGCTTTTCCAGGCAATGTTTGCAGCAACCGCCGCAACAATCGTCTCTGGCGCTGTTGCTGAACGCGTGAAGCTCAACTCCTTCTTGATTTTCACCATCGTCTATGTGGCTCTCGTCTATCCGATCGTGGGTAGCTGGACATGGGGCGGCGGCTGGCTCTCTACCCTTGGCGCACACGGTTTCCATGACCTCGCCGGTTCTACGCTCGTGCACTCTGTGGGTGGTTGGGCAGCTCTCGCTGGCGTAATGATTCTCGGACCGCGTATCGGCAAGTATGTGAACGGAAAGGTTCACGCTATCCCGGCTCACAACATTCCTCTCGCCACAGTCGGTGTGTTCATGCTCTGGTTCGGTTGGTGGGGATTCAACGCCGGTTCTGCACTCTCTGGCGACCCGAAGGCTACTAGCTGGATTCTCGTGACCACGAACCTCGCTGCTGTCGCAGGCATCATTACCGCAACGCTCACAAGCTGGATCGTTTCCAAGAAGCCTGACGCCACGATGGCCTTGAACGGATGCCTTGCCGGTCTTGTCGCTATCACCGCCGGTGCTGACGTCGTGACCCCGCTCTCTTCTTGGATTATCGGCGCAATCGCTGGTGTACTCGTAGTCGGTGCAGTGTTCCTCTTCGACCGTCTCCACTTGGATGACCCGGTCGGTGCACTCTCTGTCCACCTCGTGAACGGTGTCTGGGGCACACTCGCAGTCGGTCTCTTCGACATGACTGGCGACTACACGCTCGGCACTCAAGCTATCGGCGTTATCGCCTACGCTCTCCCCTGCTTTGCCGCAGCAAGCGCAATCTTCCTTGTGATTAAGAAGACGATTGGCCTTCGCGTCACGGAAAGACAAGAAATGCGCGGTCTCGACCAAAGCGAACACGGTCAAGAAGCTTACAGCGGATTCCAAATCTTCACCAATATGTAGTTCTAGGTATCAGGCGATAGGTTTTAGGTGTTAGGATTTTTA
This sequence comes from uncultured Fibrobacter sp., assembly GCA_946413655.1. GTDB lineage: Bacteria > Fibrobacterota > Fibrobacteria > Fibrobacterales > Fibrobacteraceae > Fibrobacter. The sequence continues at coordinate 21,432 of CAMKLO010000041.1, forward strand.
TAATCGAGGCAAAGCCGCCTAACTAACCTACAACCTGTAGCCTACAACCTATAAACCTTCAAAAAGTATCTCTGTTGACTAAAATACCCCGGAACGAATGTTCCGGGGTTTACGTTTGTTATGAAAAATATCAGTGATCGAATCCGTGTATGGTGATTCCGGAACAAGTCCGGAATGACAGCGGGTTAGAGTTTTTCGATTTCTTTGAGCCAGTCAGCAGATGATGCATCACTGGGCATTCGCCAATCGGCTCGCGGAGAGAGCGAAATCGTTCCGACTTTGGGGCCATCCGGGATGCAACTGCGTTTAAACTGCTGCGCAAAGAACCGTTTCAAGAATAACTTGAGAACGCGAACGAGTTCTACTCGCGGATACTTCGCGCAAGTTCCTTCGGGATTCGTGCCAAACGCCGTTTCTGCGAGATAAAGCAATTTGGCAGGCTCGGCGCCGTATTTTGCAAAATGATATAAATAAAAATCGTGGATTTCGTAAGCGCCAAGAATGGATTCTGTTTTTTGAGCAATTTGACCGTTAACATCGGCAGGTAAAAGCTCCGGAGAAACAGGCGTATCCAAGATATCGCGCAGGACTTCTGCGAGAGCATTCTTCGCATCAGACGCTGCAGATTTTTCATCAGAGACAGCGGCAGCGACCATCAATTCTTGCACATGATCCGCATACCACGCGACAACATGACGCACAAGAGTTTTCGGAATGTCGCAGTTAACAGCGTACATCGACATGTGATCGGCATTGTAAGTACTCCAGCCAAGCGCAATCTCAGAAAGGTCGCCTGTACCAACGACAATGCCGCCTTCCTTATTTGCCAAGTCCATCAATATTTTTGTACGTTCACGCGCTTGCACATTCTCGTAAGTCACATCAAGTTTTGCCGCATCGTGACCGATGTCCTTGAAATGTTGCAAACACGATGGCTTGATGTCAATCGTCCTGAGTTCAACGCCCAAAAGTTCCGCCATGGCGACAGCATTGTTCTTCGTGCGTTTTGTCGTCCCGAATCCCGGCATTGTCACCACGAGAATTTCGTTTAGCGGACGATTCAGCAACTTGAACGTTTCAACAACGACAAGCAAAGCAAGCGTCGAATCCAGCCCGCCACTGAGACCAATGACGGCACGCTTTGCGTACGACGATTCAAGGCGTTTGGCAAGTCCTGCACACTGGATATTAAAAATTTCACGGCAGTTGGAATCACGATGAGAAACATCGCTCGGCACAAATGGCATGGGCGAAATATAGCGGTATTTAAGGCCTTCAGCGGGATTTCTCAAATCATTCGCAACAACGGGAAGCGCTGTAAAAGTTGCTGCCTTTGCAAAATATCCCGTTGAATCAAAGTCCTGGAAACACCCTTCGCTCAAGCGTTGGGCGTTCAAGCGTTGTACATCGATATCGGCGAAGATGATTTCGCTTTTGCGACTGTAATTTTTTCGTTCAGCAAGCATGGAACCGTTTTCGGCAATCATCAAGTGACCGCTAAAGACCATGTCCGTCGTCGATTCGTGAACACCCGCCGATGCATAAACATAAGCAGCCATGCAGCGAGCCGACTGGTTCATCACGAGATTGCGGCGGTAATCGCCCTTCCCTACCAGAGCATCGCTTGCAGACAAATTCAAGATTACATTCGCACCGGCCAAAGCTAAATTGCCACTCGGCGGTGCCGCCGTCCAAAGGTCTTCACAGAGTTCAACGCCAAAGCGGATTTCATCGCCACCAATATCGGCATAGCTCTCGAAACATTTCACTGTAAAAAAGTTCGTCACCGGGACTTCGCCAACACCGTCGAACGAACACGTGAGCACACCATTTCCATTACAGCAATTAGCATTCCGCGCATCTGCAGCGTAGTTCAGCAAGTCGCGTCCGCTGTTGAAATGACGTTTTTCGTAAAACTCGCGCTGGTTTGGCAAATAGATTTTCGGAGTGACACCAATAATTTTTCCGCGTTGCAGCAAAGCCGCACAGTTGTAGAGTTTGCCGAACATCCTCAGAGGAAGTCCAACCGCCAAAACCATATCCGTTTCGTCAAACGATTTCGCTATTTTCAAAAGCGAAGCAAACGATTTTTTCAGCAGCAGTTCTTGATGGAACAAGTCACTACAGGTGTATCCCGTAATGCAAAGTTCAGGAAAAACGACAACTGCGGCCCCTTCGTTTTTCGCGAGGAGACCGCAGCGGATTATTTCATCAGTGTTATATTCCGTATCCGCCACTTTCAAGGTCGGGCATACGGATGCGATTCTGTAAAAGCCGAACATTTTATTTTGTAATCAATCCAAGTTTATTCATGCGGTAATTCATCATGCGCGGAGAAATACCAAGCTCGCGACCGGCAGCAGAAATGTTACCGTCGTTACGCTTGATAGCTTCGGTAATCAGTTCTTTTTCGTAATTGCACATCATCACGTCAAGCGGGGCATGTTCCGTAATGATTTTTCCAGCTCCGGTGCTTAAGCTTGTCTGCAACGATGGTGGCAGATTGTAACTGTGGATGCAATCATCTGCAGCGGTAAGCACAGCGCGTTCAATGCAATTTTCCAGTTCACGAACGTTACCCGGCCAATGGTAGCTCATCAAAAGATTGATTGCCGTTGTCGAGAGACGCACGATTTTTTTGTTGTACTTGAGGTTCATCTTTTCGATAAAGTGTTCCGCAAGCAAAATAATGTCACTCTGGCGCTTCGCCAAATCCGGCATGGAAATCGGGAAAATGTTCAAACGGTAGAACAAGTCTTCACGGAACAGTTTCTTTTCCATGAGTTCTTCAAGGTTACGGCTCGTCGCCGCCAAGAAACGAACATCGGAATGAAGTTCTTCGTTACTGCCAACGCGGCTAAATGTACGTTCCTGCAAAAAGCGCAACAACTTGACCTGAGTCTGCATCGTCAAATCGCCAATTTCGTCGAGGAACAGCGTCCCGCCATCGGCGATTTCGGCACGCCCTTTGCGCATGCTGATTGCACCTGTAAAAGCCCCTTTCTCGTGACCGAACAATTCGCTTTCAACCAGGTTTTCCGGGAGTGCCGCACAGTTGAGTGTCACAAACGGTTTATCTTTACGCGAAGAAAGTTGCACAATAGCGCGGGCAATCATCTCTTTACCCGTTCCGCTGCTACCGCGAATAAGCACAGTCGCATCCGACGGAGCCACCTGACGCACTTGTTCATAGACAATCTGCATTTCACGGCAGTTTCCGACAAGATTTTCGGGTTTGCCGCTAAGCATGTCTCGCAATTTCTGATTTTCGTCAATCAATGATTGGCGTTCGACGAGCATCGTTTGGCATTCGCTAGCTGCATCACCCGTGATATTCGCAATAATTTCTAACAAAGCGACATCGCGGTCCAAATCTGTCATGACATCGACCGGACGATCTACAGAAAGCGTTCCAATAATTTGTTCATCATGAATCAACGGAACACAAATAAACGCAACTTGGCTATCGTAATTACGGGCCCCCGTGCGATTTAAAAAACGGGAATCCTTGCGCAAATCAGGAATCACATGGCTTCTGCCTGTTTCAGCCACATGCCCGGTAATGCCCTCGCCCACCAGATACTGGCCCAACTGTTTTTTCTTTTCGTCAAGGCCGTGCGAAGCTTCAATTTTCAGGGTATTACCGAACAACAGCGTAAACGTTCCGTTCAGCATTCCCATGTCGGTATCCAAAATCGTAAGCACATTATCCAGGAGCTTTTCAACATTCCTTTCGTGGATAATGATAGTACTGATCTTTTGAACGACCGCTATTTCTGGACCTATTGGCTGTTTCATAATTTGTAAATATAGTTACTAGTTAATAATTGCTAGAGCTTAGTTGGCCCTTCGACCCCTCGACAAGCTCGGGGACCTTGACTTTACAACCTCTCCTTAATGCGTTGGAGAGCAACTTTAGTCTGTTCATGGTCACCAAACGCTGTCAAGCGGAAATATCCCTCGCCACAAGGTCCAAAGCCGCTGCCCGGCGTGCCAACGACCTCACATGTCGCAAGCAACCGATCGAAGAAATCGAACGACTTTTCACCCTTGGGCAGTTGCCACCAGATATACGGAGCGTGTTCGCCACCGAAAACGGTATAGCCACAAGAAGTGAGTTCTTTGCGAATCATGGTTGCCGTGTCCATGTAACCGCTGATAACATTCTTCGTTTGTCCCCAACCTTCAGGTGTGTAAATTGCTTCGGCAGCACGCTGCGTCACATAGCTCACGCCATTGAACTTGGTGCATTGGCGGCGGTTCCACATCGAGCGGAGCTTGCCGAGTTCGTGCGGAACGACGGTATAAGCGCAACGGACGCCTGTGAATCCGGCGGTCTTGCTGAAACTGCGGAATTCAATCGCGCAAGTACGTGCCCCCGGAATTTCGTAAATGGAATGCGGAAGTTTTTCGTCGCGGATGTAGCAGTTATACGCACCATCGAACAAAATAATCGCACCCGTTTCATTCGCGTAATCCACAAACTTTTGGAGCGTTTCGCGAGAAAGAACAGTACCCGTCGGATTGTTGGGGCTGCAAAGATAAATTAACTGTACCGGGTTCTTCGGCAAATCCGGCTGGAAGTTGTTTTCTGCCGTAGAAGCAAGATAAGTCACTTCGGAGAAATGTCCATCTGCCTGCAAAGTACCCGCACGACCCGCCATCACGTTGCTATCGAGATACACAGGATAAACAGGGTCCGGGATTGCAATTTTGGTATCAGCAGAAAAAAGTTCCTGAATGTTCGCCACGTCGCACTTGGAACCGTCACTGACAAACACATCATCCGGGTCCATTTCGATACCGCGAGATGTATATTCGCCACGAATAATCGCTTCGCGGAGGAAATCGTAACCCTGTTCAGGGCCATAACCGCGGAACGTCCACTTGACACCCATTTCGTTGACGGCCTTGTGCATGGCCTCAATTGCGGCAGGGATAATCGGAGTCGTCACGTCACCAATGCCCAAACGGATGATATCAGCATTTTCGTGTGTTCCCTGGTATTCCTTGATTTTCTTTGCAATCGTCGAGAAAAGGTAACTGCCCGGGAGACGGTCATAGTAAGGATTGATTATTGATTCGTTCATGTTTAAGTGGTTAGTGGTTTGTGATTAGTGGTTAGGAAGAATCCAGTACTATTTTAATGTTTCAACTTGACAGGATCCTTCGCATTGCTCAGGACGACGATTTAGTCACACGGCTCATACCTCAATTTCGCCTTTAAATACTTCTTTCGCGGGGCCTGTCATAAAGACCGGGCCGCCTTCTTCGTGCTTGATGTGAAGTGTTCCACCATCGAGAACGACATCTGCTTCCAAGCCGATTTTGCCCGTACGCTGGGCAGCAACAAGCGTGGCGCAACTCCCAGTGCCGCAAGCCATTGTCACTCCGCAGCCGCGTTCCCAGACGCGCATGCGAATCGTATTTTCGTCAACAACTTGTGCAAACTCAATGTTGCAACGATCCGGGAAAATCTTATCGACTTCAAGAATCGAGCCCCATTTTTCAAGCTGTATTTTTTCGATATCATCGACAAAAATAACCGTGTGCGGGTTTCCCATCGAAACGGTCTCGCCGGTGAAATCAAACGTATCCGCCGTGAGTTTAATCGAACCCAGGAAATCGCGCGGGAGCCCCATGTTCACGCAAACTCGACCGTCAGGCAAAACAGACGGTTTTACAAGCCCGCTTTTCGTATGCAAGAAAAACGTAGAATCATCGCTGAGGCCACGACTTTGGATAAACTTCGCAACGCAACGAGTCGCATTCCCGCACATGGCCGCTTCAGAACCATCTGCATTGAAAATACGCATTTCAAATTCGTTGCCTTTTACATTTTCGTTCAACGGAGTCACGACAACAACACCATCGGCACCAATGCCAAAACGTCTGTCACAAAGTTCAATCACACGCTGTTCGAGAGACGCTCCGGGAGTCATGTCAAACGATTCACCTGGTTCTACCAACACGAAATCGTTGCCCAATCCGGTCCATTTTGAAAATTTCAACAACATATTTATAATCCTTTTTGCGATGCAATGCAAAAAACGTGCCATTTTTACAAATTTTGTCAAAACACTGATTTTGAGCTAAAAAAGCGGTTTTTAAGCATGATAAGGCAATACAGAAAGAAGAATTCAATCACTTGTTTTACATTTTATGTAAAGAAATTCGCTTGTTTTACATTTTCTGTAAAATATTCATTTTCTCAATCTTTAAATAAAACCCAAAACAGCCATTTTTACCATTGGCATAATTCTTGCTATAGGTTCCGGGAATTACAGAAAGTGTAAACAGGGATTATTATGACATTACAGCACAAGTATAACGGCAAGACAAAGTTTATTATCGTCACCGGAGGCGTCATCTCCGGACTCGGCAAAGGGGTAGCAGCAGCGTCCATCGGGGCGCTGCTTTCTGCTAGAATGAAGGTGGTTCCAGTAAAGTGCGATGGTTACCTGAACACGGATCCGGGCACGATGAACCCGACGGAACACGGCGAAGTTTTTGTTTTGGATGACGGTGGCGAATGCGACATGGACTTCGGCCACTACGAACGCTTTTTGAACGTGACGGCCAAGAAGGATTGGAGTCTCACGATGGGCCGCATTTTCAAGATGATTCTCGAAAAGGAACGCCACGGCGACTACCTCGGACATACCGTGCAGTTCATCCCCCACGTGACAGACCTCATCAAAGAACAGTTTTACAGAATTGCGAACCAGGAAAAGGCTGACGTGCTGCTCATTGAAATCGGCGGTACCGTGGGCGACCTTGAAAACCAGTTCTACATCGAAGCGGCGCGTCAGCTGAGCCACGAAGTCGGTGACCACAATGCGATTTTTGTGCACCTCACCTACGTCCCGATACCCTCCGGCGTAAACGAACAGAAGTCTAAGCCCACGCAGATGTCCGTCCGCGATTTGAACAAGCTCGGCATCTACCCCGAAATTGTCATCGGGCGTTGCGAAGAATATATCAAGCCGCACCTCAAGGAAAAAATCGGCCTGTTCTGCAACCTGCCCGCAAACCACGTCATTTCTGGCATCGACGTGAAGCACGTCTATGAATGTCCGCTCGTCTATGATGCAGAAGGCATTCCCGAGATTCTTTCAAAGACGCTCAACATTTACGCCCCGCCGAAACTCGATCAGTGGAGCAAGCTCGTGGATGCGCTCAAGCGCAATTCCGTGAACCCGCGCAAGACACTCACGGTCGCCATCTGCGGCAAGTACCTCGCCCTCGAAGATTCTTACGCATCCGTTGTCGAAGCAATCTCGCACGCATCCGCGCACTTGGATTTGCACGCCAACATTCGCTGGGTCGATACCGAAAAAATCGAAAACGGCAGCGTTTCTGTCGAATCCGCGCTCAAGGGAATCGACGCGGTCATCGTTCCGGGCGGTTTCGGTAGCCGCGGCATTGAAGGCAAGATTCAGGTCATCCGCTACGTGCGCGAAAACAAGATTCCGTTCCTCGGCATCTGCTACGGCATGCAGCTTTCCGTTGTCGAATTTGCCCGCCACGTCTGCAACATGCAAGGCGCAGGCACCATCGAAATGGAAAGCGAAACGAACCATGTCGAAGTCCCGGTCATCGCATTCCTCCCCGGCCAGGAACACATCAAGGACTTGGGCGCCACCATGCGACTCGGTGGCCACGATGTCGTCATCAAGGAAGGGAGCCTTGCAGCACAGGTTTACGGTTCCACCGCCATCCGCGAACGTTTCCGCCACCGCTACGAAGTGAACCCGCAGTACGTTG
>CAMKLO010000042.1 GCA_946413655.1 uncultured Fibrobacter sp.
TTGCTCCGGCAGCTATGGACTTGAACAAGACCAACAGCGCCGCTTGCAAGATGTCTCGTCCGATTTCTGTCATCAACTTCCGCGGCACGAATGACCCGGTCTGCCGTTACCAAGGTGGCGATAGCGGCTTCAACGACGGTTTGAACTTCCTTGGCGCCGAAGGCACCTTCAGGTTCTGGGCCGAAAAGAACGGCTGCGAAGGCTCTCCGTCTAAGAACAGCAATGGTTGCCAGGAATACTCCAACTGCAAGGACGGCACGAAGGTCGTGCTCTGCACCAAGCAGGGCGGTGGTCACGACTACGGTGACGCTAGCATTGGCTGGCCGTTCCTCAAGCAGTTCACGCTCCCGGCAGAATTCGTGAAGTAATGAATCAAGTTTGATTTCATAATTCATCCTCTACAGCAAAATCGCCCTGGTTGGACCAGAGCGATTTTTGTTAACTTGCAAAAAATTAGGCGTTTCTCATTTTTTACATTGATAATTTCCTACAAAAATATATTTTTATAGTCTAAAGCTGTTATATATTTATTTAGGTCATCCTTGGAATCAAAAAAGGAGTCGATATGACCATGTCTAAATTCATAACTTTTGCAGGAACAATCGCTGCTTTTAGCTCCCTGTCCTTTGCTTGGAGCATTTCCGGCGGCGTGTTCACAAACATGGGTCAGCCCATCCCCGGCGTAAAAATCACATCTTCCAACTATCCCGGTGTAAACGCCACCACAACCGACGGCGGTTCATTCAGCATTACTGGTAGCAATACCGAGGCATTGCGTCAAACCTTCATCCCGAAAGAATCCATTCTATTCAACCACAATGTCATAAGCATTTCGAACGTCAAGGCGAACACGATTACCGTTTCCGTCATGGACGCTCTCGGTAAGGTTGCATTCTCCCAAACGCAGCACAACGTCAACGGGACTCTGCTCTTCGACTTGAACAGGACTTCCGCCAAGGGAGCCAAGTACATCCGCATCAATGCAGACGGACACCGCGACACTTATAAGCTTAGCAAGACGGTTTCGCTCCTCAAGGAAGGGGATCCGCTGCCGATTCTCATCTTCGTGAAAGACGGCTTCGAGAACTTCACCTATACCATGAAGGCCGAAACGGAAACAGACGTCTTTATCCAGATGCAACCGGGTACAAGCGCACCGTTATCGAGCGCCACGGTCGAACCGCCAAAGTCAAGCGCAGATGCGACCAGCAGCACTACTGAACCGACCAGCTCTTCCGCCACGGTTCCGGCTTCCAGCGAAACCGTTTCTTCTAGCAGCGCCGCTCCGGCAATTGACTGCTCCGCAAAGACACTCAAGAGCGATACCGAAATCATGGTCGATGGACGCAAGGTCATCGTGAAATTCCCGAACGGTAACTTTACGGGTGACAAGCCAGTTCCGATGCTCATCAACTACCACCAAATCTTCGGTAGCGCCGCTGACTGGGTGAACGACTCCAAGATTGGTAAAGTCGCTTTGGCCGATGGAGCAATCAGCATCTACCCAGACGGCCTAGAAACCCCGGGCGGCCAATTGGGTCAGGCATGGAACGTCGGACCGTGCTGTACGGACGCAAACGACACCCTGTTCACCCGTAACATCATCAAAGAACTCACCGCACAGGCCTGCGTCGATCCAAAACGTGTCTATGTGGCCGGATGGTCTATGGGTGGCGGCATGGCCAACTACGCAGGATGCGTCCTCGCCGACGTTGTCGCTGCGGGCGCATCTTCCGCATTCGACCTCACGAAAGAAGTTCTGGATGCTGGCCAGTGCAACCCGGCACGTCCGTACCCGATTCTCAACTTCCGCAGTACAAACGACGGCGTCGTGAACTACAACGGCGGATTCTCACAAATTGTCAGCGGCAAACCGCTCACGTTCCTTGGCGCAAAGGAAACCTTTAAAAAGTGGGCCGAGCTGGACGGCTGCACGGGCGAACCCAAGCAGAATACGCCGAGCGCAGGTTGCGAAACTTACGACAGCTGCCAAGGCGGCGCTAAGGTTGTCCTTTGTTCACAAGACATCGACCATAATGAAGGCGATGCGCAAATGGGCTGGGATTTCGTAAAGCAGTTCAGCCTCCCATAATCACACTTGTCATGCCTGCCTCCGAGCAGGCACCTCCCTTTTTACTAGTCATGCCCGCCATAGTGCGGGCATTTCTTTTTACTTATGTCATGCCCGGCACTGACCACTTTGCTCACTTAGCTCTTTAGAGCTTACGTGAGCATGGTCCGCGTATGGGGAGGGCATCTCCTTTTAAGTTCTGCAAAAAAAGAGCCCCAACTTTCGCCGAGGCTCTACAGGAGTCACACGAATTTCAGTTCCACCAATGAAAATTTGACTGGATCCTTCACCCTTGCAGGGTTCAGGATGACGATTCTATCCGTAAACGAGGCCGAGAGCCACCGCTACAACGAAGAAGAACGCAATCTGCTTGACAATTACCATTTCCTTGTTATTCATAAACAACCACCTTCTTTGTATGGAGCGCCCCATCCTTGCGGATGAAGAACACGCCCTGGGACTGTTTGCGGAGTTTCGCATCGGCCTTTACAAGGTCCATTGCATCAGCCATTCCCTTGGCCGAGAACGTCCCGAGCATTTTGCCGTGCATGTCATAAACGCTATAGTTGCTTTCGGCTTCGGTCATGTCCAGGCGAACCTTCGCGATTCCGTCAGGAACAGAGTCTTTTACCGCCTTGAATTCCACGTAGTCGATATCAATCCAGTCGTTCGTGATTTCGAGTTTCAGTTCATGTTCGCCCTTCTTCAAAGTCGCCTTGCCGCCACTCACTTCGGAGAACGATTCAAAACCCTTTCCGTCATTCACAATTTCATCACCAATCTGCTTATCGTCCATATAGAGCTTAAAGCCACCAGTGCCGTTCTCGCCAGCCACAAGAGCAGAAATTTCGTAATCGCCGTCAGCTTCGACCTTCACCGTATATTTGAGCCATTCGCCCTTCTGGTTGTGACCCACAGTAATGCCCATGTTCGGCTGGTAGATATCCACGTCGTCCTTGCGGAGCTTGCCGCCTTCGTTGCCCTTGCTCAAATCGTAGTAGGCCTTGTCGGCACCGCCCTTGTTGTAGTTTTCGGCCTGGACCTTGCCCGGAATCGCAATCGCTTCGGTATAAGGGCCATATTCCTCGGGCGGTTCGTCGGGAACCACAGACTTGCTCGGATCCACCAAATCCACCGGAGGAGCGTTCGGGTCAATCGTCTTGTCGATAAGCTTGAGCATTTCGGAGCAGTAGCGCTTGCCCAGTTCAATCACGCCCGCACGACCAAAGTGGTAAGGGTCCTTGCCGTTACCCTGCAAACCCTTGGAAGATGCCAAACCGAACTTCTTGAAGTTGTTCTTGAGTTCGCGAATGCCGCCGTTCTTGCTACCGCAGCAGTTGTTGCCTTCCTGGAGCAATTCACCCGCCACGAACGGAACTTCGTTTTCGTCCAGGCCAAGAGCGTCAATCACGTCCTTGTAAGTCTTATAGACCGTTTTACGCCAGTTGGCATCCGTGCCGTCACTTTCGCCCTGATGGAAGATAAAGCCCTTGATAATGCCCACTTCCTTCGCCTTCTTGGCAAGCTCCAGAATACGGCCCGGAGGGTTGTTGTCGTAGTCCTTTGGCCAACCCCAGGACATGATGTCCTTGCCGTCGCCTCTGAAGTACGCCTCGTACTGGTCCTTGTCAAAAGCCCTGATGCTCACCGCACCGATAGCAACCGGGATAATGCCCACGGTCACGCCCGGCAGGGAATCCACCATCGCACGGCCAAAATAGTCCGCCGGAGAAAGATTCTCGAACGGATGGAACATCGGCGGAATAGCCGCCACCCACTCGCCCGTCTTGAATGACTGATTCGTCTTGCCGCTACGCTGGCTTGCATTGGCGTTATGAGACGCCAGCATGATAAAATTTTTGGGCGGATTCGCCTGGTCTTCCGCAGGGACGATATCGCCGTTACCCGCCATATTGGACTGCCCGTAGGCAATGTAAATATGGAAGTTCGGGTTGGGGGCCGCAATAGCGCCCGAAACCGCAAATAACGAAAGGCCAGCCGCAGCACCTGCGACCGCCATCAATTTTTTTAAAGATTTTTCAACATCCATACATAAATCCCTTAAATTAGTACACCTGTTCATAAATTATCCAAATATCAGCAAAATAGCCCCCAAAGGGGGGCCATATTATATGGATGTTTTGTCAATGGGAATTTAGCATCAGCAATTAAAAACTAATTACACTTCTGTATAGATTGCAATCGAATACTAAAAAAGTTATAGTCATTAATTGTTTGCGCTGCTGCAGCTCTATGATAATTAACACAAACCTTGAATTTTTCATTAAGGGCATTTATGATAAAAGCCGTATTTGTAGATACAGCCAAAGCACCAACTTTTTCCAAAGCATCTTCCATCATATAAAGCTTTAGTTCTTTTTTCGCAGAATCTGTATCCAATTCCATTGTACTTTTCATGGGATACGTTGTAAACTTAGTCGTGTCAATTTCAATGCAATTTGAATCTTTCCCAAGTTTAAACATGACTCCTCCATTTTGGTCTGTAGAGACATTGCAAACATAGCCTTCATTAGTACAAGAGCCAACAGGCGCTTGAATTTCGAATGCCCCACTATTGCACAGTTCTATAGCAAAGGATATAGCTGCGATGGAAAGGATTGTGAAAATGATTTTTTTCATTTTAATATATTCCTTTGAGTCTAAGCTTTGGTTGTTTATTTTGAATGACGATGTTTGAAGAAGCTTTGGTGGCAGGAACGCCGTTGACTTTGTACGATTTAGCGTCTAAAATATTCAATTTATTCAAATTTTGATTTGTCGGAGGCAAGGGAGAGCCATCACTAATAAGGCACAACCCATCAAAACTCATGTTACTTATACTAGGAAGAGAATCAAAAACAAAGGAGCCATCATTTTGATAGAAGCATGCCATTTCCAAAGAACAAGAATTAATTATTCCGCAAAAGGCAGCAACAGAATCTTCACGCTGAAAAAGTATGTAGTCTAAAGAAATTGCTTCGGGTATTGAATAACTAGAGAAAACCTCAATATTGCCATTTTCCCCCATAATATAAGTTGTATCTTCAGTAATAACTCTATTTGTCCTTATATCCACACGACGATCAAGATTAAATCCATATACCAAATATTGAACATTAGTTGAATCAAATTCCAATTTCGTAAATTTCTCTAATGGCAGTGGCTTTCCTTTCTTCAGTTCTGAATTCAATGAATCCAAACCAAAAAAGTCTGTCAGAAACCATATGCTTTCATTCCTTTCACTAGATAAATTTTTCCCAATCGTAAGCCCCACATAACGAGGGGAGTCGCAACAACCACGAAGCCAGCCACTCTCTACATATAAATAAACTCCATCTAGAGAATCTATTGCGGCTATTTCATATTTGCCTTCACTATTCATACTCGCTATATCATAATAGGCCCCACCCCCCATTGATCTTGCGGCAACCGAATTGCTTCCAGAAGCCAATGCATAACTAACAAAAGCTAAAATCACCATAAACAGAATACTATGGAAACGATTCATTTTTTATTCTCCTTTCTTGTATGGCGGAAATAAAACCTGTAGCACCCTATAAGGAATATGTTCGATTTTGCTTATGGAATATCCATAACCTTGGCTACTGTCATTATCACTTTCTAATATAATCTTTAAAAACCTTGTATGGACAAGAATTCGCTGGTTTGCCAAAGAATTTCCCGTATAAGCACCGATTAAGCGATGTTTTTTTTACAACGTTGTATAAAATTTTAAAATTTTCTTTTTGTAAAATCAGAACTATTTTAAGGGATTCCGATAAAAAAAAGCCGCATTTCTGCGGCTTCTCTCATTCCAACTAATTTTTTTGCGTTGAAGTCACTTAGCCATACACGAGACCTAGCACGACCGCCACGATGCTAAAGAACGCGATTTGCTTCAGGATTGCGAATTCCTTTTTATTCATGGACAACCACCTTCTTGATGAGCGCCATTTTCCCATCCCTGCGGACAAAGAATACGCCCTGGGCCTGTTTGCGGAGTTTCGCGTCCGTCTTTACGCAGTTCATTGCATCGGACATGCTCTTTGCGGTAAACGAGCCCAGCTTTTGGCCATAGACGTTATAGACGCTAAAGTTGCTCTCGGCCTCGGTGATGCCAACGCGGATGTTCGCAATCCCGTCAGAAACCGTATCCTTTGCCGCCTTGAACTCAATGTAGTCGATATCAATCCAGTCGTTCATGATTTCGAGTTTCAGTTCGTGTTCACCTTTCTTCAAGGTCGCCTTGCCGCCACTCACGACGGAATACGCATCTTTACCCTTTCCTTCGTTCTTTATTTCGTCGCCGATACGCACGCTGTCCATGTAGAGCACAAAGCTACCGGTACCGTTCTCGCCAGCCACGTTTGCAGAAATTTCGTAATCGCCATCGGCTTCCACCTTCACCGTATATTTGAGCCATTCCGTCTTTTGGCAGTGGCCAACAGCAATGCCCATGTTCGGCTGGTAAACATCGACGTCATCCTTGCGGAACTTGTTACCTTCGTTGCCCTCGCTCAAGTCCATATAGGCCTTGCCGGCACCGCCCTTGTTGTAGTTTTCGGCTTCAATCGTGCCGGGAATACTTGCGGGTGCATCGCCATAGGGGCCGTATTCTTCAGGCGGTTCGTCGGGAACGGTCGATTTGGTAGGGTCCGCCAGGTTCACCGCCGGGGCGTTCGGGTCAATCGTCTTGTCGATAAGCTTGAGCATTTCGGAGCAGTAGCGCTTGCCCAGTTCAATCACGCCCGCGCGGCCAAAGTGGTAGGGGTCCCTGCCGTTGCCCTGCAAGCCCTTGGAAGAGGCCAGACCGAACTTCTTGAATTTGCTTTTAAGCTGGGCTATGCCTCCATTCTTGCTGCCGCAGCAGTTGTTGCCTTCCTGGAGCAATTCGCCTGCCACAAAGGCCACTTCGTTTTCGTCCAGTTCAAGAGCCGTTATAAAGTCCTTATAGGTCTTATAAACAGCATTCTGCCATTCCGTGCCAGAGCCGTCGGTTTCGCCCTGGTGGAAAATAAAGCCCTTGATGACGCCCACTTCCTTGGCCTTCTTGCCCAAATCTACAATCCTCTGATAAGGGTTGGAATCGTAGTCCCTGGCCCAGTTCTTGATGTAGCTTTCAGCAGAATTGAAATAGGCTTTGTACTGATCCTTGTCGAAAGCCTTGATGGCAACAGCGCCGATGGCCACAGGGATAATGCCCACGGTGACACCCGGCAACGAATCGACCATGGCGCGACCGAAATAGTCCGCCGGGGAGAGATTCTCTGTAGGATGGAACATCGGGGGAATCGCCGGATACCATTCGCCCGTCTTGATGGACTGGGTGGTGCGACCGCTACGCTGGCTAGCATTTGCATTGTGCGAAGCCAGCATCAAGAAATTTTTGGGATCCTTGGCCTGGTCTTCCGCAGGGACGATATCGCCGTTTCCCGACATGTTGGACTGCCCGTAGGCAATGTAAATGTGGAAGTTAGGGTTCGGGGCGGCCACAGCACTCGAGACCCCAAATAGAGATGCGCCTGCCACCACACCGGCGACGGCCATAATTTTTTTGAGATTTTTCTTCACACTCATAGAAATTCCCTCAATCCAATTGTTTTTTACATGTATAAAATTACCCTTAATTTTTATCAAATTCGCTAAAAAATTCCATTTAGTGTTGTACTCCTTTACGCTACCCAAAATTCCCCATTTTCCGCAAAAAACGCAAAAAAAAGAGCCCCGGCTTTCGCCGAGGCCCGATATGACATGGAGGAGTCACACGATTTTTTTGTTCTATCAAAGCCCTATCCGTAAACAAGTCCTAATACGACCGCCACAATGCTAAAGAATGCAATCTGCTTTACAATTACCAATTCCTTATTGCTCATAAATGACCACCTTCTTTTGTCTGGATAAAAACCTTTTCGCCACCCTCATCCGCAAAAATCAGCAAAAACAAGGATGACGAAAAGGTATTAGGAGGAGAACCTTTTAAATCATTTGACGACCGAGATGCGGTAGGCCTTACCGCCGCGGTGAGACTTCACGATATAGACACCGCCCTGGCGCACCACGTTCTTCATCATGCGGGCAACATCGGCCATGCCCATCGCTTCGAACTTACCCACGAGCATGCCGTTCACGTCATAGACGCCAAACGTTTCAGCAATGTTCTTGACTCGGAAATTTGTCTTAATCGCGACATCCGTGGTGTCCTTGCTGCCCGGTTTCGGGTCGTCGCCGTTTTCGTTTGTGCTAAAGCGGAGCCAATCGACGTTGACTAAATCGCTCGTTATCGAGAGTCGGAGGATATGTTCGCCCTTCGTGAGCTTCACCTTGCCAAGCGACAAGTCCTTATAGACCTTCCAGTCTTCGCCCGTCTTCGGGGCCCTCGTCTCGGCAACGAGTTTCTTGTCATCGAGCGAGAGGCTAAACGCCGATGTTTCGTTACCAGAAGCGACATGAGCAGTCACATAGTAGTCACCATCAGCCTTCACGTTCACGGTGTATTCCAGCCATTCGCCAGCCTGGGTGTAACCGATTGCAAAGTTGTCGCCACCTTCTTCGATATCCACACCGTCATCTTCGCGATACTTGCCGCCCTTGTTTTCGGAATCGAGATCCTTGTAGGTGACATTGCCCTTGCCAGAACCCATCACGTCATAGTTTTCTGCTTCGATTTTGCCCGGGATTTCGGCAGCCTTGTCACCATACGGCTTGCGAGGTACCGGATCGGCTGGAGTGCTAACGCCAACGAGCGTCACGATGCAGTCCTTATTGCTTGTTTCACCTGGATTCGTGGTAATCGTGACGGCTCCGTCCTTGACTTCCACTTCGCCATCATCCTTAGCGTTCTTCGCTTCGCTCGTGGTGTACACTCGGAATGACGAGATATTCGTACCCGGCACCTTGACGGTCACCGTCTTGTTGTTTTTGTAATCGCGGTTCACGAGCACCACGATAACGCTATCGCCATTGGCGCTCTTGTAAGCGGATGCGAACAAGTTTGCTTCGGGTTTGGCGGTCGCACCCACTCGAATAGCCCCAGGGCGGATAAAGCGAGCGAACTGGCTCATCACGTAACCGCGCTTACTGATTTTGCCAATTTCGTTCTGCGGAACCTGAAGCTTGTTGCCGAAGTCCCTATCCATGATAAGGCCGTAGCAGCGGCGGATGTACCACCAAGTATATTGGTTGAAATTGCCAATGACAAGGCCCCGATGAATTTCGTAAGCCAAATCCATCGCGCGCACCGTATCGTAAACAGCCGTATTCGCCTGGTCGCCCGTCTTCATGTACTTGCGCCAGTAATTGCCGCTCCCCTGGCTTTCAGTGTAGTGTTCCGTCATCCAGCGTTCTATACCCTTCTGGTCGGCCAGTTTATACGCAAAAAAGTCGTCGCCCGTAGAGGCCTGGCTCGCATAGAAGTGCGCCCCGAGGATATCCCAGTTCTTGAGGGCGTTGGCGTCGTTCAGCACCTTGTTGTAAAGGTTCTTGTCGTAGCGGAAAGATTCCGTCGAAATCACCTTGGTGCCGTTCTTGCGCATCTGATCGGCGTAACCCTTGGTGAAGTTGTAGATTTCGTCGGCACTCCAGCAGGCCCATTCACCGCACCAGTCCGGTTCGTTGCTGATGGAAATTGCATACAGGGGAACCCCCTGGTTTTTCATGTATGCCGTAAAGCTGTTCAAGTGATCAACATATTTCTGATAATCCGAAGACCTTATATGCTGATTGGCGCCTGCATAAGGCGATGTCCAGGGCGTCGCATAAAGAATAAAGTCATCGCCAGCATACTTCTTTGCAGATTTTGCTGCAGCGACTTCCTTGTTGAAGTCATTGGAACTGGCGTACACGGGAATACGGAGCGTATTGAGGCCAATCGTGCCCTCGCCCGTTCCGAACGCAAGTTTCGCATCGGCGTCGGAAAGCCCGCCGCCGTTCTGCCACTGGTTATGCACCATGCCGCCAAAACCACGGATAACCTGGTGTTCTTCACCGACATTGACCGTAACCGTGGAGGCAAAAGCAGGCACCGCAAAAACAAATCCGCAGGCAGCCACTTTCAAAAATTCACCCATACTCTTCATTTCATATCTCCCATTTAAAGATTCAACCCCTACATTTAAATCTACCTACCCCCCGCGAAAATCTCGCAAAAACCCGAAAATTTTCCATTGACACTTTGGTAATGCAAAACACCTCGGAACGTTCGTCCCGAGGCGCAACAACGCCTTTCAGCGTCATTTGGGTGTGTGGTTTAGGAGGAACTTTTTTGCTCTACCTTGCGGAAGAGACCATAAACTTCTTTCGACCGTCAAAACTCTTGAGCATATAGATGCCCTGAGTAAAGCCAGCTTCGGCAAGCGCCGTGGCAGGAGTCTTGCCCCTCAGATTGACAGTGCCGACCTGCTTGCCCGCGACATTGAACACGCGGTAAGAGGTAACAGTATTGACATCGAATCTCATACGCGGAGCAATGCCATCAGTACCCGGCCCGTCCTGCTTTTCGGCCTTGCCCACGGAGAACCAGTCCACGTTGACATTGTTGCCTGTGATGGTCAAGCGGATAATGTGCTTGCCCTTGGTAAGTTTGGCCGTACCGGCCTCGAATTCCTTATAAACGCTCCAGTCGTCGCCCGTCTTCGTGACTTTGACCGTATCGCCCATCGGCTTTCCATCGACAGAGAAGCAGAAGCCAGAATTTTCGGCACCCGAAGAAGCATTCGCCACAATCGGGTAGTCTCCATCTTCAGCCACATCGACAGTATATTCCATCCATTCGCCAGCGTTCGTGTAGCCAATCGCCATGCCCGAACCGCCAAGCACAACGTCAACGCCATCTTCCGCACGGAACTCGGCATCGCCCTGGTTGTCGGTATCGTTATCGCTATAAGAATCGTTGCCCGCGCCGTAACCCGGCTTATCGAAAATTTCCGCTTCAATCTTGCCCGGAATTGATGCAGCCTTGTCGCCATACGGCGTCTGAGGTTCCGGTTCACGCTTGGTGCCCTGGAACTCCCATTCCAAAATGCCCATGGTGGAATCCTTGCTCCCCTTGAACACGAAGAACAGTTCATCGACAACGCCGCTAAGACCTGTCATGGCGCAATCGTTGTCCGTATAGCTTTTCCAGCCGTCAGTCTTTGCCAGTTCGCAAGTACCGGCAAGCGTTCCGCTCACGCTCCCCTTGTGGATTTCAACCTTGTTGCCGTCACCCACGTTTGCCGCCTTGATGCGAAGGTTCTCCGCACCCTTACCGAAATCGACGCCACTCACGCGAATCCAGGATTCCTTGGTCGCAAGCGGAGTCAGCACATGCACCACAGCCTGGCCTCTGGTGTAATCGGTACGGCTGCGGACGTTGCGCTGCTTGGAACTCGTGAGCGCCTTGTAAGTCTGATACGGATCAAACTTGCCCACCTGAGCCGGGCCCGCATCCGTGAACTTCACGACATTCATCTTGTCGCCGTTCCAAGTCAGTTCATCAATCGACACACTTCTGTGGTTACCCGTCGTCGTAGGCGTCTGGCCATTAGTGAGCTTCGGCTTTTCAGAAGCCATCACCAAACGGCGGTCATGATAAACGGCATACCACTTGTCCTTGAACTTTGCAAAACCGTGGTGGTTGTTGCCGCCCTTGCCGTTAATCTTCGAAGGGTTCTCGATAACGGTTCCCACATAGGAATAAGGACCCTTGATGTTCTTGGATGTCGCGTAGCTGATATTCTGGCTCTGGTCGTTGTAGCTCAAGTAGTAAATGCCATTGCGCTTGTGCAAGTAAGAAGCTTCGAAAGAGCGGTTTGCGCCCTTGAGCTGCGTCTTAGAATTCACGTTCAGCTCGACCTTGTCATAAGAAAGCTTGCTGAATTCGAACAAGTCGAAGTTGTTGCCGTAACCGCGGCTGCCGCCACTGCCGCCGCCGAAAGTCATGTAGGACTTGCCGTCTTCGTCAATGAAAATAGCCGGGTCAAAGCACCACGAAATGCCATCGCAACCGGTAACGCCACCGCCACCAACCAAGAGCTTGCCCACCGGATCATGGTACGGACCGGCCACATTTTTAGAAGAAACAATACCAACGCCACTCGCGCCGTTCGGATAAATTAAGTAAAATACGCCATCCACAACAGCAATGCCGGGCGCCCAAATGTTCTTAATGTAAGAAACTTCGCGGTCATGGCTAAGCACCATGCCGTGGTCCGTCCAGTTCTTCATATCCTTGGAACTGAGGATGTAAAGAGAACGAATCGTATAGTCATTCTCGCCCGTATTCGGGCTTTCATCATCTGTATCCGTAAGGATATAGAACTCGTCATCCGTTGCAAAAGCAGCGGGATCCGCAAGATAATGGTAACTTGAAAGTGGGTTATCGGCCAAAACAGGGGCCGCAAAACCAAGACCAAACACGGTCAACAAAGCAATTTGCTTCAAACTCATACACATCCCTTACTGTTATCCTTGCAAGATTGCAAAGATTTCCACTGTATAATTTAAGCTCTGTTTATCCAAAAGCAGAATTTCGCCGTTTTTTTATCATTGACATTTTGGTAATGAAATTAGACGAGAGACGAAAGACGACAACTGCATAAGGCGAATGAAGCGGGATTGCTTGCAAGCCCATTTCTGAGCCGAGCAGTTGGTATATGAGCAAAGCGAATATACAAAGACGAGAGGAATACAATTTCAATCTTTTTTATTATTTTACTTAATATTGTTTAAAAGGAAGAAAAATGCGTACAATACAGCTCGCATCTATTTTGGCGATTAATCTTTTCGCCGCAGAAACACCGTTTGACTTAATTCGCCCGGTTTACCCGATGGCTTGGGACACGTCCGCTGTTACGGAAGGCGGGACGGTTTACGACTTCAAAAACTTCAGCGTGAACGAAAAAGATACGCTGGTTGGCACCCCAAAGTCTGGATCGAAGCCTGAAGAATTCAAGGCGAACGCCTACATTTCCGATACGCTCAACCAGGCCTACATCGATGCCTTGAACCTGAAAATTGGCGACATCCGCGTGAACCAGGCGGGCTACCTGCCGGACGACCCCGAAAAGCGGTTCTACTATATCACGAATAGCGATTGCTTAACCGAGATCTATTCCATCGTAGATTTGGAAGGGAACGATGTGGCTACGGGCGGCAAGTTCTTTTTAACCCAAGATTTGGCCGCATCAATTAGAACCGTGGAAGCGTATGCCAATTCTCTTGAAAAACGCTACACAGTGGAAAGAACCACTCCAAAAACCAAGGTGTGCGTGGGCAAAATTGCAAACTTACGTTCGCTCCCCACGGACACGCGCTTCCGCATCAAAGTCGGCGAGCAATATTCTTCGACCTTTATCGTGAGCGACAAGGTCTATTCCATGGTGCGCGATGCGAACCTCAAGTTCTTCGGCGTGCAGCGCAGCGGCAATTCGGAGTCGTGGTTCCACAAGGCAAGCCATGTGCACGACACTATTCCTGGCGGCTGGTACGATACTGGAGACAACCTGAAGATGTCGCCAACGATGGGCTATGCGTTTTTGATGCTTTCGCTGCTTTCGGCAACGAACCCAGACCGCGACGACGACCATTACGCATTCAACCACAACGAAACCGTAAATACGGACGGCATTCCAGACATGTTGCGCGAGGCACGGCACGGCGCAGAATTTTACTTGCGTTCCTACGAGTATGCCAAGGGCGTTGTCAAGGATATGATCGTAAACATCGGCGGTGTGGAAGACCATCTGTATTGGAATCGTGCCGACAATATGGAATCCATAAACCCAGCACCTGCAAGGCCGGTTTTGCACGGGATTGGTCCCGGCATGTCGGCACAGGTTGCGGCGGGCCTTGCCTTATTGAGCAAGCGCTATGCTGCGTATGACAAGACTTTTGCAGATAGTTGCTTGAATGTCGCCATTAAGCTGTACGACTACGCCAAAGAGCACTTCGGTGAACCTGAAGTTTGCACGAAGGACTTTTATTCTTGCAGTAGTCCACTGAAAAATGTTGACGTCTTTGCGATGGCTGCAATCGCCCTCCATTATGCGACCTACGAAAAAACGAAAAAGATGGATTACCTGAACGATGCAGCCCAAGACAAGTCAATTAACGACAACATAAATGCAAGGTACAATTTAGATCATTTCCCCGCAGGATGGCTAGGCATTAAAACAGGCTTTACGGCCGGAGGCTGGCCTTCGGATTACGAGAACCGTTTTTCAATAACGCTTTATGCCTTCTACAAGTTGCTTTTGGCCGACACGACCGTTGCCCAAAAATATGGCATTCAGGATTCTGTCCGTTTAGATTATACTAAAAGAGTACTTTATTCGTTGGCAAGGAATGTGCAAGATGGAGTAAATAGTGAAGGAGCGAATACGATAGATCTTCTGGGTAAATTTAGTTTGAATTATCCGACTCCATGGTATGTTACAGCTTTTTTCCCATGGGCTCCAAATAACTACGATGCTGGCAATATCATCAATATGCTGACTTATGCGGAAGTCGCCAAGGACATTTCAACCAAGAAGACTCTTGGTAGTTCCGACAATTGGAATTATGACGACGTTCGTCAGCTTGCCATAAACAAGATGAACTATATTCTGGGCATGAACCAGTGGGATATCTGCTTTATGACGGGCGTGGGCGACAAGAACGAATCGCACGTCCATCACCGTACTGCAAATCCTGAATTTTGGAATAGAGGAGGTGTAGCGACTTACAGCTACAGACCGCCAGTGGGCGCTCTCGTAGGAGGTTCATTGAACGATACATTGTTGTCGGATGTAGAACATTATTCGGCAACGGAAACCTCCTTATACGGCAATGCTTCGTTCCTTGCAGCGAACGTACTTTTGGCAGCAGCTGGCACCGCCCCTGTCGATACAGCCAAGAAGGATACGACGAAAAAAGAGGCAATTCCCAGTGTACCGGTGGCCGGAGCATTCCATCTGGGTATCGTGAGCCACGGAAATGTTTTGGACGTGAACTACGTGCTCCCGACAACGCAGAATGTCAAGGTGTCGCTCGTTTCGGTGACCGGCAAAGTCCAAATGCGGTATAATCCGGGCCGTCAATCTGCCGGAAGCCATACGTTGCAGTGGAATGTCGAACAAATGCCTACTGGAGCCTACATCGTAGAATTCCGTGCAGGAAGCAACAGAGAATTCAAGGTCATTAGAATCGAACGATAAAAATTTTATCCAAAATTTTTACAACAAAAACACCTCGGAGCTGCAATCCCGAGGTGTTTCTGTTATGTGGTTTTGGAATTATGAATTTTTATCGGCCTGATTATCTTGCGACGGAGGTCATAAAGGACTTGCGACCGTCAACGCTCTTGAGCATGTAAACACCCTTGGTGAAACCTGCATCGGAGAGTGCAACGCTGGCCTTTTTGCCCGTCATATCGACTGTACCCAAGAGCTTTCCGCCAACGCTATACACGCGATAGACGCGGGAGCTGTTCGCCTGGAACTTCACAGCAGGCTTAAGAGCATCAGTCTTCACTTCGCCTAGAGAGAACCAGTCCACGTTCACGTTGTCGCCGGTAATCACAAGACGAATCACGTGCGTGCCCTTGGTAAGCGTGGCCTTGCCGCCATCGAATTCCTTATAAACGCTCCAGTCTTCGCCAGTCTGCTCCACCTTGACGGTATCGCCAATCGCCTTGCCGTCAGCCAAGAAGCAGAAGCTTGCACCATTTTCCATGCCAGTCGATGCAGAAGCCTTAATCGCGTATTCGCCGTCTTCTGGAACTTCGACAGTGTATTCAAGCCATTCGCCAACAGCAGTATAGCCAATCGCCATGCCCGAGCCACCTTCAACAATGTCAACGCCCAAATCTTCGCGGAACTTGGCATCGCCCTGGTTAGCACTTTCGGAATCGTTGTAAGATTCAGCATCGGCACCACGACCCGTGCCCGGAATGTCATACTTTTCGGCTTCAATCTTTGCCGGGAGCTTCACCGCGACACTATCGTAAGGAACCTGCGGAGTCGGCGGAGTGGAGCCGCTACCTTCAAAGCCCCAGGCCTTGATAGCCATGGTAGAATCCTGAGAGCCCTTGAACACGAGGAATATCTGATCGACAACGCCCTTGAGGCCTTCGACTTCGCACTTGGTTTCAGCAAACGTATTCTTGTTGCCGGTATTCTTGAGCGTGCAAGTACCCGCCAAAGTGCCGCTTGCAGAACCCGTATGGATTTCAATCTTGTTGCCGTCGGCCGTGCTTGCCGCCTGAACAGTGAAGCCTGTCGCCGCCGTGCCGAAATCAACGCCCGACACGCGAATCCAGGATTCCTTACTCGAAAGCGGGAGCAACAGATGTTCAGCAACCTTGCCAGGATTCCAGTTCGAACGGCTGCGGATGCCCTTCTGCTTGGAGCTCGTGAGAGCCGGATACCAGTCATACGGATCGAAGTTTTCAATCTGCTTCGGGCCTTCCTTCGTGAAGGTCAGTTCCTTCATCGTCCCGTCGGCATTGTAAGTAAATTCATCGACGCTCACGCTACGGTGGAATGCCGGAACCGGATTCGGGCGGCCGTCGTCAGCAGGAATCTTTTCCAAGCCGTCATAGCCGTTTGCAATGCGACGGTCATGGTAAGCCACATACCAGTGCCCCTTGAATTCGGCAATGCCATGGTGGTTGTTGTTATTGGCGTTGATATTCTGTCCGCCAATGTTAGGGTTCCCCATGAAGATTCCCTTGTATTCGTAAGGGCCCATCGGGTTCTTGGACATACCGTAGGCAATACGCAAATCGGCCGTACTGTAAGAGAGGTAGTAGTTGCCTTTGTACTTGTGGATGTACGAAGCTTCCATCGCCTTCGGGCCACCAATCTTCAGGTGCGTCTTGGAGCTGACATCGAAACCCTTCATATCCTTATTCAGCTTGTAAATGTTGAAGATATCGTTGTTGTTGTTTGCTGCCGGGCGGCTGTTGCTTTCGCCACCGCCAAACGTGAAGTAGCCCGTGCCGTCGTCATCGAAGAAAATTGCCGGGTCAAAGCACCAGCCAATGCCATCGCAGTCGGCAATGCCGCCACCCCAGTTGTTGATAAGTTTCTTGTTGCCCGAAACCGGGTTCGTCCACGGGCCTGCAATGCTATCGGCACCGATAAGGCCGACACCGCCACCACCACCATCCGGGAACACAATGTAAAGTCTGTGGTCGTTGGGGTTTACCGCAATACCAGACGCCCAAATATCACCGATACCGTCAACCTTGCGGGCATCGTAAATGATGCCGAAGTCGGTCCAGTTCTTCATATCCTTCGTGCGGAAACCGTAAAGGGCCTTGATATTATAGCCATTGGCATTAGATGCCGCAGGGTCATCCGAATCGGTAATGACGTAGAAATAAGTATCATCGGCGGCAGCACCCGGGTCTGCCAGATAGTGATAACTCGAAATCGGGTTATCGGCTAGCGCGCTTACCCCAAAGCCCGCAGCCATTCCAAACATCGTTAATTTTTTTACCAGTCTCATTGTTCACTCCTTAAGACCACACACCGTGAATTCCCTTTTTCTTAAAATTATTTTCTGGCATGCGAAAAGAGCCTCACTTTTCCATATCTATTATGGATAAAAAGTCAATAGTGGGGAGAGAAAAAGACTCCTCATTCGAGGAGCCTTTTTTGGATGGATGTGTTTTAGGAAAAACTAGCGAGTCGTTCTGACTTTCTCGATCAAGCGTTACGTTTAAGGAGCCAGGTCAAGAAACTGTGATGCATATAAACGGTGATTTTACGTGGCGTGCCAAAACAGACAACAATGCTGTAGAATACCCCCTCATTGCTCAAGGATTCAAATTAATTCAGCATGCCCATGGGAAAAGAATGTATATTGACAACATGGTGGCTGGGAGTATAATTGCACCGCACTCAGAAGTGATTTTAGCCCAATCACGGAAATTATATTATGGGAAGATATATGCAGAAAAAATCTCAGTGCACCAGTATGCCAAGTTATATCATGTGGACTTCAACCCTATTCCAAACAACCTAACCGTTAGCATGAAGGATTTATGAGAAAATTCATTTTGACATTCGCGGCATGCGTATGCATGGTGATTTTGTCTCATGCTCAAGAATGCGAGGTGATTTCTTACAAAGCTCTTGACATGATGTACCCTGCAATGCAGATTGACTTGTTTAAAGGACGCGGTCTAGACCTGTCAAAGGTGTCGCTGATTAACCCTCCGGTGAAAAATCTCAGTTTGAATAAGCATTATAGCGCTTATATTGCTCCCTCGGATTCGGCAATCATGGTATTCCTTTTCGACAATCAAATATCATTTTTCCAATTATGTTTTTCAAAAACAGAATGCGATAGTTTGATAGGGACTCTCTATATAGAGGATCTCATTATTGAAGAGTTCAATCGTTTGCAGCCAGCCGGCGTTTTCCAAGGATCCGCAGCAGAAGCAGATTCGACGATTCACTATATAGTGCAGAAAATAAAAGACATGTATGGCGGCAGCTTTCCGCCTGATAAAAAATTTCCTTTTTCCAACGCCGTTTACACTTTGATGAGAAATGCTAATGGAGAGTTCACAGAATACGCAGGTAAAATAAATCCAGTTTCATCACTCTGCATCTATGATAATTACAATGTTTGTAGTCTTATCGATACGGTTCGCCAATGCGGTGCAGATTTTGTGAAAGGTTCAACAACAGCCCTGAAATCTCCTGTGCAGCATGAGACTTTATCGGGAACAAAATTCCAAGCGTTCGACATGAATGGCAACTTCATTCGCAGTGGCTCATGGCGCGAAAATTCTGCTGACAAATTCCGTACTCCGGCAATTATTCGCTTTGAAAACGGATTTACCGTTCGATTGAATCCCCCAAAACGGCATTAACTTTTTTTTTCTTAATCTTTCTCTAAACAAGAAAAACTCCCCTTCCGGGGAGCCTTTCTTGGATAGGAGTGTTAAAAACTAGCGAACCGAGCGGACTCTAGCCACAGCGCCGTTGCTGCGGTTGCGAATCAAGCAGATTCCCTGCTCACTCTTTGCCTGAGCATTTTCGTGCCAGAGTTTCTTCGCTTCGAGCATGTTGCGGGCGGAAAAGCTTGCCACCTTCTTGCCGGTCAAATCGAACACGTCGAAGGTTGCGACAGAGGCCACGTCCATACGGATTCCCTTATGGATTGCAATCGTGCTATCGCCGGATGATTCTTCCGGATCCTTCGCGTCCTTGCCTTCGACAAACTGAATGTAGTCGATGTCCATCCAGTCGCCGGTCACAGTAAAGCGGAGGATGTGTTCGCCTGCAGCGAGCTTCACATTCGCATTCACCTTGCCGTAATCGTCAAAGTTGTCTTCGCCCTCGTTCTTCGGGACTGCAATTTCTTCGGTGATGTCCTTATCGTCGATAGACAGCTTGAAGCTGCCGCTCGTACCGCCAGAAGCAACCGCCGCAAACATCGTGTAGTCGCCTTCTTTTGCAACGTTCACGGTGTATTCGAGCCATTCGCCAGCCTGATTGTAGCCTACGACATAACCGGTCGCTTTCTTGTAAATATCAACTCCTGTACCTTCGCGGTAGCTCTTGCCACCATTGCTTTCGGCTCCATGGTCATCGACATCGTTTTCGTTGTAAGAATCGACACCCGCGCCACGGCCAGTACCCGGTTCGTCAAAGTTTTCCATCTCGATTTTGCCGGGGATTGCCCAAGCCTTGCCGCCAAAGGGTTTCTGCGGTTCGGGAGGAGTCGTGCCGCTGCCTTCGAAGCCCCATGCCTTCACGTACATGGTAGAATCCTGGTTGCCCTTGAACACAAGGAACAACTGAGCCACAACACCCTTCAGACCTTCCACTTCGCACTTGTTTTCGGCGTATGTATTCTTGTTGCCGGTGTTCTTGAGCGTGCAGGTACCGGCGAGCGTACCCGTTGCAGAACCCGTGCGGATTTCAATCTTGTTGCCGTCGGCGGCACTCGAAGCTTCGACTGTAAAGCCGGTCGCCGCAGTACCGAAATCAACGCCACTCACGCGAATCCAGGATTCCTTGCTAGAGAGCGGAATCAGCACATGCTCGGCCTTCTTGCCCACGATAAAGTTAGAACGGCTGCGGATGCCTTTCTGCTTGGAGCTCGTGAGAGCCGGATACCAGTCGTATGGATCAAAGTTCTCGATTTGCTTCGGGCCTTCGTCCGTCACCTTCACGGTTTGAATCGTACCGTCGGCGTTGTAGAACATTTCATCCACAGAAACGCTGCGGTGGTAGCCTTCGTTCGGTTTTGGCCTGCCGTCATCAGCTGGGATGATTTCCAATCCGTTATGGCCCTTCGCAATACGGCGGTCATGATAGACAACGTAAGAGTGTCCCTTGAATTCGGCAATGCCATGGTGGTTGTTGTTGCCGTTGACGCTCCTGCCGTTCATGCTCGGATCACCGAGAATCGTACCCTTCCAGGTGTAAGGGCCCATGACATTCGAGGACATGCCGTAGTCAATCGTCGGCGCCCCCTGCTGCCAACCTGTACTGTAAGAGAAATAGTAATTGTTCCCGTGCTTGTGGATGTAAGAAGCTTCAAGCATCTTGCGGGTCGGCAAGTTGTTCACCTTCACATGAGAACCGTTGCCCACCGGAGCATCCTTCGCATCGTTCAACTTGACAATATCAAAGTTGTCCGTATTCGGGCGGCTAGCACCTTCGCCACCGCCCCACGTCACGTAAGTCGTGCCGTCGTCGTCAATAAAAATGCCCGGGTCAAAGCACCAAGAAACGCCATCGCATCCGATGATGCCACGGCCACCGACAAGCTTGTCCTTGCCCTGGCCCACAGCGTTCGCCCACGGTCCATCGATAGCCGGGGCCTTGATATAGCCGATACCGCCGCCACCGCCATCCGGGAACACGATATAGAACGTGCCTTTGTGCACCGCAATGCCAGAAGCCCAAATGTCGTTAATGCCGTTCACCTTGCGGGCATCGTAAATAATGCCGAAGTCGGTCCAGTTCTGCATATCCTTGCTGCGGAATGCATAGAGGGCGTAAATCTTGTAACCGTCAGAATTGGCTGGCGCCGGGTCATCGGAGTCCGTGATGATGTAGAAGTATTCATCATCGGCTGCGGCACCAGGGTCAGCCAAGTAATGGTATGTGGAGATCGGATTGTCCGCAATCGAGCTTACGCCAAAACCCGCCATCAATCCAAACATCGTTATTTTTTTTAGCAGTTTCATAACACTCCTTCGGACTAACCAAACATCGCAAGCCCGCTATTTATAAATCTATCTCTAGACAACAAAAAAACCTACAGTAAACCGTAGGTCTCATGGATAAAATGTCCACAATGGATAAAACTAATCTTTTTTCTTAGAATCGCTCTTTTTCAAAGCGCTTTTCTTTGAAACTGGCGCATACGGGTCAAATATACCGTAACCATAGACCTCAATATCATCAACCCAGACTTCAGTACCCATGGCACCAAAGATGCTAATCTTTGTCACACGTTTCTTGACAGCATCCCAACCGACGTTTCCGCCATTACTATCCGCAGTATCCAATTCTGACGGGACCACAGTATAGCGAGTCCAAGCCGTATCCACTTCAAAATGGCGCCACGATTTTATATTGTCCGCACTTGTCACGGAATCGGTATTCACGAGCACGTCAAATGCGAATGAAATCCGAGACTTTACAGAACCGCGAGCCCAGAACCTGATGGAATCCAGTTCGCTCATATCGACAAAGCCTCCGAGTTCTCGACCAATGAGAGCCCAATCCCATTCAGCTGCCGAATCCCGTTCACAGACAAAGTGTGCAACCTTGCCCTTACGATCACGCCCGGCAGAAGTTATGTTCAGCTTAACTTCTGCATTTTTGGAAGCCGAAGGTTTCCAATCATCAGCACCGTTTTCAAAGTCGTCAAATACAAAGTATTTCTTGACATACGCAGAGTCGCCAAGGTACAGACCTTCGTCACCAGACTTGTCTCCAACGTCAGTCTCAATCTTGCCGTAAACCGTGATAGAGTCGTCTTTTTCTTCGTTTACAAAAGCGACAATTTCGACATTACCGTTCGGCAGCGATTCAAATTCAAAGTAACCTGTAGAATCCATCGGAACCTGATAGTCCAAACCCTGCACAGAAACAGTCGCCGAGCGGCGGACCAACTGCGGAAGTCCGACATGACCGGATACCTTGCTCGGTTCCGAAACCTCAACCGTAAGAGGAGTCGTCGTATCGGCTTCAACATAAGCAATCTTCTCGAAGCCCTTCAGATTCTTGACATCGCTACGAGCTTCAATTACATAGGAACCTGACGGAACATCCGTCAGAACAACCCGACCTTGCTCATCGGTTTCAAAGTGCAACTGGAAGAGGGAGTCCGACCCAAGTTCGGACGCGCCCGACAGATAAGATTCCGGGCGAACAAGAACTTCCATACTTGCAGCAGGCGTGCCATCGGCCAATTGAACAAGTACCGCGATGGAGTTTTCTGTTTCCATCGACGATCCAGCGGTACGGCCGCTATCGCAGGCGACATAGCAGAAAGCCAATGTCGCCAAACCATATGTCCACGCCCGTTTAATCATTTCTTATCTCCTGCACCTTCCCCTATTATTATAGTATTTTCCGCAGCCCCTCCTTTACGGGCCACCGGGTAAAATGCCATAGAAAGCTGCATAACACGATCGGGATTCTTGGCTCCGTCAACTCTTTTTTGGACTAAGCGGCGGAATTCCCTTAACATGTCACCCAAATCCTCGAAGCAGGACTGATCTACAGAAAGGGTCAGTGTAGAAATATTGCGTTCATTGACGGGGACATTTTCGAGTGCATCACTCGCAAGGCTCAACACCTGGCGCTGGAA
Organism: uncultured Fibrobacter sp.; assembly: GCA_946413655.1. Lineage (GTDB taxonomy): Bacteria > Fibrobacterota > Fibrobacteria > Fibrobacterales > Fibrobacteraceae > Fibrobacter. The sequence goes on from CAMKLO010000042.1 coordinate 22,880, forward strand.
ATTGCGCACAGCCTTGGCCTTTTCGGGGCCCCCTACTGTCAAATGGGCTTCGGTCAACGCAAGCTTACCCGATGCAAGCTTCTTGACGAGACCGACGCTCTTTAAAGTTTCAATGGCTTCGAGAGCCTGCTCCTCGGTAATCGGCGGACAGAGGTCCTTGGCGATACGTTTGACGTTCACCACCCCACCGTTCAATTCCAGGTAGGCGCGTACCGCAGGAATCCACCAGTTTTCAAGGAGTTTAAGTTCTGCTGCCTGTAAAGAATGACGCTCCACGTCACGGAGCGAGAGGGCTTTCGCCATCAATTCTTCGCGCTTGGTTTTATCCTTGCTGACAGCAGCAGAATAAAGCAGGTCGAAATACTCGGCCTCGCGACCAGACAGCGCAAGGATTTCCTTAGCCGCAGGTAATGCATGAGCAGGCAGATGCTGCTTTTTTTGCAATACCCGATAGAGATAGCTGGAGTCTAGCCCTAGCTTATCACCCATCATGCGGTAGCTGTAGAAGGGCATCTCGACCTTGCGCCTGTCGTAGAATTCCTTCAAGAAGTCGCGGTAGTCCGCTATGTCAGAAAAAGTAACCATCAATCATAAAATATTTAAATCTTACCGAAGTTGCCTTACTCTGTAAATATTTGGTATGGATTTTTTGTCAATGGGCGGCGACAGAGCGCCTTTGAGGTGTGGGGAGTGGGGTATGAGGGCGGGCCTGCGGCCCTTTGAGGTATGAGTAAAGTGGTTGGTGGCTAGGGATTAGGGGTGAGGGGCGAGGGGCGAGGGGTGAGTTACTAGTTACTAGTTACTAGTTACTAGTTACTAGTTACTAGATATTAGTTATTGGTCATTGGTCAGTGGGTAGTGGTTAGGGATTAAATTATTGAATTAAAAATTAATTACCATTTTTTATTTCTTTCGTCTCTCGTCTGTAGGCTCGCAGAGCCGTTCTTTCGTCTGTTATAAGTGGTTAGGGGGCGTCATTCTGAGCGGAGCGATATATGAAACTTGGCTCTTTAGAGCCTTAGTTGAATTAGGTTCGCAGGAGCAGAATCCAGTGCTGAAATAGGTATGAGGTAAATGGAGTCCATTCAGGGCAAGCGCCACACGTCGAAAGATCCACGGTTGTATTTGAACATGCAAAATAAGCTACATTATGGGCATGAGATGTCCTCATTGCCATAAATCTATAGAAAACGAACCTCAGAGCACAAAAGACTGGAACTCGTTCGGTTACCAGTCCCCGTTAATAACTTGCCCAAAATGCAACAAGGATTTTCTATGCAAAGCCTTCCACGAACCCGCTGCGGAAGGAATCGACAAGAAATGGCTCAATGTCGGCATTCCTCTAAAACGCGCACTCATTTACACAGCAATTTGGGCCGTTTGCTGGAGCGCCATTTATTTTATTCCAAATTTAACAATTCCGCAAAAATTCAAAGTATTCCTATTAGGATTAAGCGGTCTTTTCATGCTGTATGGATTGCTCGATTGGTGGACTGTAATCCGCATCAAGTCAGGGAAAGAAGCCAAACTTCTGCTAAAACTCGTTCAGGAATCCGAAAAGCGCCTGCAAGACGAAAACTATGTACGAAGGCTCTACAACTTAGGCTACAAAGTGCCAGAAAAATATTTGCCCAAAGATTTGCAATAAACAATAAGCCCCGGTTATAAAACCGGGGTGATAAAGCAAAGAAAAAACACTGGATTCTTCGTGGCTATTTGCCACTCAGAATGACAAGCACTCTCGTTTGCAAGCAACTAACACAAGCACACTTCGCTGGTGTTTTTCTTTACTTGATTTTTTCCATCGCAGCAATCAATTCTTCAGGAACATTATGCGCACGAAGAAATTCGACCTTTTTGTCATTTAAGGCTTCATTCTTAGCACGTTCGTTGGCAGCACCTTTAGCTTCTGCTTTAAGCCAAATTTCGGCTTCGATAGCTTCATCAGCGTGTTTATCGAACATATGTTCCTCCAAGACTTTAAGCAGTTCAGGCTTTATGTGACTTACGCGCAAACGATTCAGTGCGTCCCTAAAAATCGGATCCTTTGACTCGGGAACTTCAAGCGGCCCTTGCGACAAGAGTTTCAGCCAGTAGTCCTCACGTGAACTGATGTTCTTTCGCAACCTCTTGAAATTCGGAAGATCCACTATAAAAGTGTGCAAGGCGAGTGCTGCGGCGGCAAACTCGTTTGCCGACATTGCCGAGCCGAAGCAACGGACGCCACTAGGCGTCAATATATCTATTTTTATTAAAAACGGGAAGTGCCCTATGTGCTGAGTCGCTATTGTTGACATCGTCTTTGCTATAGACCGCCCAAGTATCTTTAAAGATGTTCCTCGACTTGAGAATCTGGAAATTACAAAGCCAGATAGATACTGTTTCAGGAAGCTCATAAAAATGAACACTGCGCTGTTTTTCATCCATCAATTTGAAATACGTTGACCTGTTATATTCGTACTTGCCACGCAGTGTCTGGTAAGAATTGTAGAGTTTGAGACGGTCAAGAAAGAATGGATGGCTCCTATTCTGCATCTCTATGTTGAAATAACGGTGATCCTTTGTTGTTACCCACACGTCAAGACGTGCGGCGTCATCTTCTGGCATAAAGATATCAATAGGTTTCTCGAACTCATAGTCGAGATCGATAATTTCGTGGTCACTGTCAAGCCCTAGCAGGCAGTTGAGCATATCGCGGATAGTGTCCTTGTCATCCATCAGCACACGGAACGTTTCACTGTAATACGGAAGCAAGAACTGTTCCCCCTGCGCGTTCGTAACGATGTAGTAGGCTTTCTTTTCTGAAGTCGTGTTATTTTCAGTCATTCGTTTTCCTTTAGGGAATGGTTTTAATTTGGCCCCTATATCATTAACACGCTTTTTTCGCCCATTTGTCCTGAAATTTTATGTAATTTTTTCAAAAAAGTAAAACTATATGGAAAAAGCCCGACCGTCGGGCTTTTTTCTCGTCCACAATCGCTCACACCTCAAAGCGAGCCTGCAAGCAACTAACACAAGCAGTTCCGACAGCAATCCTGCCTACTGTCTACTGCCTACTGCGACGCCGCCGCTACTCTTCCCCGAGGTATTCCACAGCGAAGATAAGCGTTGCGCCACCAGGAATCGGGCCTGCGCCGCGGCTACCGTAGCCAAGGCCAGGCGGCACCACGAGGATTCTCTTTTCGCCAGGCAGCATGCCCTGCACGCCAAGTTCCCAGCCGCGAATTACGTTACCTGCACCGAGTTCAAACGCAAACGGCTGACCGCGGTCGCGGGAACTGTCAAACTTGTAGCCGTTCACCATCCAGCCCGTATAATGCACAATTGCGCGGTGCCCAGAACGAGCCGGTTCACCCGAACCCGCTTTCACGACAGCATAACGCAAACCTTCAGGGCCGTTCTCGTACTTGAGGAGCGTCGTATCCGGGAAAAAGTCCATATTCTTCGCAAGTTCCGGATCAACATCTGACGAGACCATCTCGACGCGGAACAAAAGCGTGGAGTTTGGAGGAATCATCGAGAACGCCGTAGCGCCGTAGCCTTGAGCCGGAGGAATACGCAACCAGCGCACGCCGCCTTCGCGCATGCCTTCAAGGCCCGTTTCCCAGCCCTTGATCATCTTGCCTGCGCCCATCACGGTTTCCAGCGGCTTGCCCAGGTCCTTGGAACTTCCAAACTTGCGGCCCGACAAGAGCCAGCCCGTATAGTGGACCTTAATTATATTACCTGCAATATTTTGTTTGCCATTTCCAGTTTTTTCATCAAAGACCTTGAGTCCACGACCCACGTCGCGCCATTTTAGTTTATCTACATCAGCAGGGAATTTGTCTGCTTCTAGCGGTTTTTCGGCATGAACAAGTTCAACAACGAACATCAAGTCGCTGTTCGCCGGAATGCCTTCAAGGGAGTTGTCACCGTAAGCCATCACTGACGGCACGGAGAGTTTGCGGATTTCACCCACCTTCATGCCCACGAGGCCCTTGTCCCAGCCTTCAATCACCTGACCTACGCCAATCGTGAATTCAAGAGGCGAACCACTATAGTAAGAATTCGCAAAATAAGGAGCTTCAACAGTAGAATCCGTCGCCGCCTGGTTCACCGTCGCACTGTCCGTCGCCAGGTATCCTTTGTAATGAACTTTGATCAGTTGGCCCGCACGGATAGGCTCTCCATCACCATTCTTGACAATTTCGACCTTGAAAGGAACCGCCCAGACAACACTACAGGCAAGCAACACAAGAAAAAACTTTAATTTTAACATAATATCTCCTATCTTATAAAATAGAAAATGCTAGTTTTTGAGAGTAAAGATTTATTGTAAACGGATTTAAATATGCTATCAATCATCATCGTCATTGCGATTGTGTTACTGTCCATCGTGCTCGCCGGCATCGGAATCTACGTGGGCACGCGCAATTCAGACGAAAAAGAGGAACCCAAACCGGTCATCGACGTGTCGGGGCAATACGCCGCCATCGGACGCCCCGCCCGCGAAACTCTCACCGCAGTGAAGCCTTCCGAAGCATCCCTCAGGGCATGGCTCGAAACCCAGGACCTCACACCAGAGCAAAAGCAATCTTACATCGAGCAATGGAACCAGACGCTCGAAGAAACAATCAAGACTATCGACGAAGGGGACAAGGTTGGCACCGCCACTTACAGAATTGTGATTGGTCCCAAAGGCAAGAATTATTGTAAATTCGTCAGCGAGGAAAATTTCATCACCCGCGAACAGATTCGCAATCACGCGGAAATTTTACCCCCCT